>CAZLRN010000413.1:0-4381 GCA_964561715.1 uncultured Spirochaetales bacterium | reverse complement strand
CTCTTGCTGGTTATCATTTTCCCAGCAAGAGATTGCTGGAGGCATTCCTCAGGACTCCACGTGAGAGCTTCTGTCGCGAATGGAATCTTCACAAAGCCTATCTCGACATATGGATGAACATAGGCTATGGGGTAACCATTACAGATCCTTCCGTTGTCTGTCGTATGACGGAGACCATCCTCCCGAGTATTGATCAAAAGGTTCTCGAAATCGGTACGGGCTCTGGATATCAGGCAGCAATTCTATCGAACCTTTCGAACTACGTATTCACGATTGAAATCATCGAAGAACTTGCTCTCGAGACCGATGAGCTCTACAGATCTCTTGTGAAAGATTATCCAGAATATGCGAATATCAAGCGCAAGATCGACGATGGATATTATGGGTGGCCCGAATACGCTCCTTTCGACCGTATCATCGTCACTTGCTCGATCGATCACATACCACCGATACTGATAAAGCAGCTGGCGCCCGATGGAATCATGATCATTCCCGTGGGGCCGCCCGGAACCCAGACTTTGCTAAAGGTGACCAAGAAAATCAACCAGAGCGGTGAAGTCACACTGGAACGAGCGGATGTATGGGGATCCCCCGTGACTTTTGTTCCCTTCACTGACAAGAGCGGGAAAAAGCACACACTTAAGGACTAGTGTGGTCTTTCAGTGTAGTCAGCCGATCTCGACTAATCATCACTTTGGCTGACCTCTAAACTAATCTCTCGAAATGAATGGTTAGACGTCGAGCCGGCGGCGGATGAAGCTTTCATCTCTGGCGTTAAAACTCGAACAGAGCGTAGCATCGAGAGATTAAGGGGAATGCCGAAAATTTCTAAAGGAATTGATCAAAGCCCTAAAATCGACCAAGATATGCGGGGTCGTCGAGGAATAAGTGATTACCGTGCCAAGTCTTCAGAAGTGAGGCTGTTGTGGAACCAATCGTTACCAAAAAGGTACGTAACGATTCCGTTTACTATACGGTTTCCTGGTCTAATCTCGAAAAAGCCGAGCCTCATCGAATTTCTCGTACGGTGCCCGCTGTGTCGGGCATATACGAAATTTACTATGTAGACGAGAAAGGAAAGTTTCACCTCTATGAGGTCTCACAGGCATGGTACGGAGGTTTAAGAGGACAGATCCGCGAAAAGACGGATCCTGAGTTGGAACATGATCCGAGAAAGCGCGAGATACTCGACGAAAGGGATTGTTACTATCGTTATACTCAAGTGAATTCAGTGAATGATATTCTTGATATACTCTTTTTTCTGTTCGAATCCTACTTCCCTAAGTTGAATCGAATGAAATCCTCCGGAAGGTACAGGCACATTTACGTAAACGAGATCTCCCGAGACAAATTCTACAATTTCTCGACCACATGAATCTTTCGTCAAGCGTTACAACAATTCTGCTGCCATCTCAGCCAATGCGCTTCTCTCGGTTTTTTGAAGCGTAACATGCCCAAATAGTGGCTGTCCCTTGCATGCTGCAACCAGATAGGTCAATCCGTTGGAGTTTGAGTCCAAGTAAGGACTATCGATTTGATACGGATCGCCGGTTAATATGACTTTGGTTCCGGCCCCGGCCCTACTAACGATGGTTTTGATTTCATGGGGCGAGAGATTCTGGGATTCATCGATAATAACATACTGCCCCGGTAGGGAGCGTCCCCTGAGATAGGTAAGAGCTTCGATCTCGATAAGATTGCTGGACATCAGATGTTCGATAGATTTGACATTTGGGAATTTTGTAACACTGAGTATAAACTCGAGGTTGTCAAATACAGGCTGCATCCAGTGCGAGAGTTTTTCAGATTTTTGACCCGGAAGATAACCTATATCTTTTCCCATTGGCACAACAGGTCTGCTAACAAGGATTCTGCTATACCGTTTTTCTTCGACCACCTTTGTCAGGCTCGCCGCGAGAGCGAGAAGGGTTTTACCTGTGCCAGCTTTTCCGACTAGTGTAACCAATGAGATGCTGTCGTCGAGGAGAAGATCAAAGGCAATTCTCTGATGTTCGTTTAGAGGCTTGATTCCGCTAACTGCACTGAGCCTCTGGCTCACGTATCGGAGCTTCTCCGAAGAACTGTCATAGCGGCTGATAGCCGTAGTGTTGTTTTTTCTGTCTCTGTGGATGACGTACTCGTTGGCCGCGAGGGAATCCTGCCACTGGGCAGCTTTTTTCTCTCTGAGCTCGCTAAGAAAGGCAGCAGATGTGTCGACTTCGATGTACCCTGGATAAAGCTCATTTATATTAACTTTCTGTTTCTCGTAATCTACGGCCTTAATGCCAATGGCCGTCGCTTTGACCCGGGCGTTGATGTCCTTGGAAACGAAGAAAACACGGTTCCCGGATTTTTGGAAAAGGTAGGCTGTGAGAAGGATTCGATTATCCGTTCGAGAGAGCTCGAGGTCCAAAGAGCTTTCTTTGGCATAAGCGATTTCGACTCTGAGTGTGGAGCCATTGTCCATTTTTACACCTTCGTGAAGATTGCCGTGTGAGCTTATCTCGTCGATAAATCGAATGGCGTGACGTGCATTGCGGCCTCTTTCGTCCGAATAGGATTTGAGTCTG
The DNA here is from genome assembly GCA_964561715.1 of uncultured Spirochaetales bacterium. Classification (GTDB taxonomy): domain Bacteria; phylum Spirochaetota; class Spirochaetia; order SZUA-6; family CAZLRN01; genus CAZLRN01. The sequence continues at coordinate 1,811 of CAZLRN010000413.1, read as the reverse complement.
TCCAGTTCCTCTAGTACGGAGAGAGGAATCACGATCTCGTTGTCTCGAAAGGACAGAATGGCATCGGGTCGGTGAATAAAAACATTCGTGTCAATGACAAAAGTCTTGGTGCTGCTCAATTCCTGCTCCTTGGAAATCGAATTGATAGTTTTCATTCTTGCTATCATAATAACGGGATTAGATATAGTATTCCATATCGTTGGCTGCGCTTACAATCCAAAGCTTATCATTTGAATTCTTCACGCATGCCAACTGCTTGCTTTGCAAGCTTGTAGCAATTCCGGCTCACCTCAATTATAGAAAAATTTGTTAGAATAACAAGAAATTGAGCCGGAATTGCATAAGTCCAGCGACTGTAAGCTCAAAAATTGCGTAAAAATAGATGGACCAGGTACAGATAAAGCAACTGCGCGTCCGGTGTAAGATTGGAGTTCAACCTCGTGAGAGACGGCACAAACAGACGGTGCTCGTCGATGTGACCTGCTTTTGCGATCTCTCTGCAGACGCCGTTGAAGATCGTCTCGACCGAACAGTTGATTACAGCACACTAGCATCAAAGATCCGATCTTTCGCCGAGAGATCACAATACTACCTTATTGAAACACTGGCAGATCGAATCGCCTCGATATGCCTCGAAAACAAAAGGGTTCAGAGAGTGACTGTAGGCGTCGCAAAACCTCATATCATACCACACTCGCATGGCTCACGGGTTGAGCTAACCCGCAATAGAAACCAAGGATGACCTCTCTTTCAACACAAGCGTTTGCCTATTGGAGGAATAGTCCGTTGCTTTTGCAGAGGGCATCAAGTATATTATGCCTGACTATGAGGAGTGGCTGATGACGAGGAGCTTTACATTTGTGCTGGCTTTCGCTTTGATTTTTATTGTCTCAGCTTGTGGTGAAACACTTCAGAACGAAATCAGAGAGGCAGGGCTGAAGCCGATCAAGGCAGGGACTCAGCTTATTGATTTCGAGCTCGAAAGCCTTGAAGGAGGCATGGTCAAGCTCAGCTCTTTCAAGGGGAAAGTGGTCTTTCTCAACTTCTGGGCGACCTGGTGTCCTCCCTGCGTGGCAGAGATGCCTTCCATGCAGAAGCTCTACGATCATTTCAAGAAGCAAGGGCTCGAGATTATCGCTGTGGATCTTCAAGAGGACAAAGCGGCAGTGCAAAAATTCGTCGACAAACACAATATTACCTTCACGGCGGTACTTGATAGAACCGGCCGGATAGGCTCTCTGTACGGAGCACGAAACATCCCGACGACTTATATCATCGATCGGCAGGGTTTTGTTATCGCTGGCACAATCGGGGGTAAGGAGTGGTACAGTCCTGAGTTGATTAGTTTTTTTGAGTTTCTGCTTAAGAGCTGAGTGATGCGATATGACCGCAGAATTGAATATCGGGATCGCCTTCCTAGCGGGAATCCTTTCGTTCCTTTCTCCCTGCGTTCTGCCTCTTATTCCTTCGTACATCGCCATAATAGGTGGAACGACCCTACAGGATCTTAAAAACCCGTCAAAAAAGAAATTTTCAGCCTTTAAGAACACGGTATTCTTTGTCATCGGATTTTCGATTGTATTTGTAGCATTGGGGGTGCTCTTTACGGCCACCTTCGGATTGCTCGCAGGCATCGGAAATGTGATCAATATCGTGGCTGGCCTAATTGTCATCATCTTGGGGCTTCATTTCATCTTTGATTTCTGGAAGATTCTTGATCTCGAAAAAAGATACCATCTCAAGAACAAACCCACTGGGGCTCTCGGATCAATGCTCTTCGGTCTGGCCTTCGGGGCTGGGTGGTCCCCGTG
>CAZLRN010000412.1:0-4388 GCA_964561715.1 uncultured Spirochaetales bacterium | reverse complement strand
TAATTTGAATGGCGGGGTAGAGATATGAAAAGAATATTATTAATGTTGTTGTTGTCCTTGACTGGGCTGATTATGCCCTGGCGACCTCCTACAGGCTCTACATGGGCACAAGTCCGAAACCGACTTCCTATATGACGCTTACAGGCAGCCCCCCTCCTTCTATTGTCCTGCAAAAAAGTGGAGGCCTGCAATTGACAAGAAACACGACTTACTACTGGTGCTACAGAGCGTATACCGGAAAAGGAACACTCGCGTATAGCAGCCCGGAATGGAGTTTCACAACAGACAAATAAGGCAAAGAAGCCCCCTCGTATGAGGGGGCTTCGGTCTTACGGCGCTACTAGAGATTAGAGACTCTCCATCAGCTGTTTGGCCGTTTTTCCGTATTCGGAGCCGGAGTCGATGGAGTAAGCTTCCTGAAGGTTTTTGAGAGCCCCCTCCCGGTCGTTCATGCTCTTGTGGCAGAGGGCGGAGAGCAGATACACGATTTGGGCTGTTTCTCCCTTGTAAGCGTTTTCGAGATACCTTTCGAATAATGCCCGAGCCTCTTCGAAGGAGAGGTTTTCCATTAAAAGCTTTCCCTTCAAAAGCACAAAATCTGCGAAAAATCCCGCTTTTTCGTTCGGTTCGATGTCTCGAAGGGTTTTCAAGGCGCGGGCGTCATCGCCTTTGCTCGAATAGCCCAAGGCAGCGTAAAACAGGTACTCCTGTTGCTCCTCTTCGCCGATGGCATAGTCGGCCCCTTCGAAGAAAAGCTCGATTGCTTCGTCGTATAGCCCTTTTTCAAGGCTCTCTTTTCCCTTTGTCAGATACTCCTCGGCCTCATCGACCCATTTGATGTCATTCTCTTCCTGGGCCGCACCTCTCACACCCATGGCAGAGAGGTCCGTTCTTTCCTGCCCTGACGATAGGCCTTTCAGTTTCGAGTTCACAAGAGATGCCATATTCCACGAAGCGAGCTCTCGGCTCGAGTTGAGGAGATCCTTGGCTTTGTACGTTCCGCCCTTGCTCATGATTATGCTAGTGCTGTTTAACGACAACTCTGCAAAGCCGTCTTCCGAAAGTCTCAAGAGTGCATCGGCAAGTATCATGTCTCCTACATCGGCTTCAATCCAATCTGAACCCACTCGTACTTCGAGGATGCCATCCAAGAATTCAACCAGTAACTCCTCGGCAGTGACGACTATCTGAGTGCTTAATAAGAGAAAGGCAATTAACAGTATCTTGGTCTTCATGGTACGCTTCTCCTTATTCAAGTTTTTCTCAAGAATGTCGACAGCCCGACGCGCCTTGCCGATGATATCCGAGTCCGATTACTCCTCATTCTAGACCGTTTCTACCCAGATTTCTGGTTTCCATGCCAATGGGTTTATATATGATGGGCCTGCTATCGTCAGATGTCAACCGATAGACGGACTGGAGCGTCTTGATATGCGGTTCATGACAATCGCATTCCACCTTCCTTGCGTGACTTACCATGCTGGATCAAATTACTCCGGGAGTATCCTATCACAGGGGCGCATAGAAGGAGCGATTCCCATTGTCGGATTTCTATTGAACAAGATCCCGGCTATGCGGATAATTCTTAGCGAACCGCGCATCGCGGCCCTGACCAATCAGATAAGGTTTGCGCCGGTTGTAATGAGTGAAATTCCCACGACTGTGCCTTGTCTTCTGTCTTCTTGCCGCATCGATATTTGCCCTCGAGACGAAGACTGTGGAGGCAGACAACACCACCCTCGGAGTGCCGCAAGACTGGAGCGTCAGCTTCACGTCTGCTCTCAATCTCTATGAGTTGATATCCCCGGATTATACGGTAACCGGCAGCCTTCACAGGGAGGAATTGAACAGAGAGTTTACCCTTGCTGAGTACTATGAGTATTCGCTGGAGGGCATCAAAAAAATCATGCCGGATATCGAGATTATCGAAAGAAGAGATAACTATCACATATTCTCAGTAGTCATGCTTGGCTATGAGATCGTCGAACTGCAGTTTTTCTTCCTGCACGAACAGAGCGGATACATCCTGACTTTCGCATTGCCAAAGGAAAGCTTCGATAACTACAGAGCCGTACTATTCGAAATCTCAGATTCTTTTACAATTGTTCAATAAAAAAGGAATAGAGGAGCAACCATGAAGTGCCAAGCCATTGAATACGGTGAAAACGGAGGGGCTTTTGTAAAAACTATAGAGGTGCCGGAGCCGGGACCGGGGGAGGTCCAGGTGGAAGTAGCAGCATGTGGGATATGCTCCTGGGATCTCATGACATACAAGATTGGCTCGAACTCTCCATATGCGGCTCCTCCGGGGCATGAGGGAGTGGGATACATCACCAAGATCGGGTCAGGGGTTACAGGGTTTTCGATTGGCGACCGTGTTGCCGGCGGAGGATTCGCCCAAATAAGCAATCTGAGCGTCGACAGAGTCTACAAGATACCGGAAAGCGACATCGCCGATGAGTTTTGGATCGTGGAACCCGTATCGTGTGTCGTCACAGGACTGGATCACTGTGCCATTTCTCCTGGTTCAAAGATAGCCGTTCTGGGGTGCGGATTCATGGGGCTGATGCTTGTGCAGGGGCTGGCTCAATCCTTGCTTGGATTCCTGATCGCGATGGATGTCGTGGAAAATCGGGTGAGGCTGGCCGAAGGGTTCGGAGCCCATCAAGCCTACCTTCTAGGTGGATCGGACCAGGAGGAGGTTCTGTCCCGAATAGCTGATATGGATATTGACACCGTCGTGGATACCACAGGATCGGGAGCGGGTCTCGAAGCGGCGACTCGAATCGTGCGTCGAGGAGGTAGGATCAACCTATTCGGCTGGATCAAGGGTGGAGCCCAGGTACCAACAGACGACTGGCACCTTAAAGGCCTGAAGGTGGTCAATTCCTCCCCATCTTCGAAGATAAGAGATCCGTATCCGCCGGCTATCGAGTTTATCAGGAAAAAGATCATCGATCTCGAGCCCCTAGTCATCCATATCGTGGGGCTTAAAGAGTACCCGGAGTTGCTGAAGGCTGCTTCGGCAGGAGATCCCGCCTATATCAAAGGAGTGGTCAAGCCGAACCAGTAGAAGAAGCCGGCTCTGTCTATTCGGGCTCGATCAGCGCCAGCAGCTCCCGTCCCTCCGCGAAATCGGGAATGACAATGTCCGCTCCGGCATTCCGAAGCCTCTCGAGCTTCCGCGGATTCCATCCCGATCCTACAGATTCATCGGAGGCCACTCCGACAGCAAGTGCTCCGTAGTCTTTGGCCGTTCTGATCTCGACGGGGCCATCCCCAAAGACTGCCACGATTCCCCGCTCGTCCGAAACCGCTTCCTCTCTGTGAGATGGATGTATCTCTTCCAGAGATCTGCGTATGATGTTCTCTTTGCTGAACTCTTCTGTGTCATCCATGGCTCCGTAGATTCTTCCGCCAAAAAAGCGAGATACTTTCAGGAAGGCAGCCTCCCTCTGCACGAAGGTGTCGTCCGTCCCGCTGGCAAGCAGGAGCTTAACCCCTCGATCTGCGAGAAGGCTTATAAACACCAAGGCACCTTCGAGAACGAGTTTTGACTCCTCTCCCCGCTGATCACGCATCCTCGCTCTGACCTTGGACTCGAGCAGACGCTCGTTGTAGATCGCCTTGTACTCTTTCGCGGTGAGGATCGTGTTATTGAGCCCGTATCGTTTAGCGGTCTCTGCGAGCCACTCCATCTGGTAGATGGTCAGTATCCCTGTGGATTCGTCGATGTACTCCCGGATGTGCTTCCTGAGCTCTGGTGTGACTTTCTTCGGATCGCCGGCGATCGTCTCCTCCATCAGTTCCTGCATGACCTCTTCCCAACCGAAACGGATCAGGGAGACGGTGCCATCGAAATCAAAGAAAGCTTGAGTGATTCTGCCTCTGGGAAATGCGCTGTTTAGGATTTTGATGTTCTTCAATCGGAACCCTCTACCGCATGCTTACGGTGCTGTCTCAGAATCTCTTCTGGACTGGCGGTTCCCGTCGTGCCCACTTTAGCCACGGTAACGGAGGCGGCCAGATTGCCCATCAGAGCGGCCTCTCGAGCGGTGCTTCCCGCAGCGAGAGAAGCAGCGATCGCCGCGTGAAAGGTGTCACCCGCCCCAACGAAGTCCAGAGGCGGCGGCACTTTGAATCCCGGAACGGCAACTGCGTTGCTTCCCTCTGCCGCAACGCAGCCGTCTTCGCCCAGGGTCATATAGACCATCCGAGCTCCCATCTTCAGCAAGTTTTTAGCAGCCTCAAGTCTGGGCTCCGTTTCGGCAGGTATCGCCGACAGACCCAGGGCTTTTGCAGCCTCGATATCGTTGGGTTTCCACACCATGTGCCGGAACTGTTCGATCCTGTATCGCGAGTCGGCTGTGAATACGACTGCCTTCGAC
>CAZLRN010000411.1:0-4405 GCA_964561715.1 uncultured Spirochaetales bacterium | reverse complement strand
ATCCATGCCCCCAAAGTCTCCGCATTCCGAGAGTCCTTCTCCTTCGACCTCCCACTTGCCAAACTCCTCATAGAGGGTCCGGCCCCTCTCCGCGTAGGCAGCGACCCTGACATGCTGCCAGATGGTTGAGGGATCTCCGGCGCGAGGTGCAGTCTTGCCATTGTTCCAGAGCCCTCTCACCCCGTTTTTGAATTGGAGGTATGCTGCCGTGTTATCCGGAGCAGGATGCATCGAATCGGAGCCGGAAATACCATTTGCCATTCCGAAAACCCTGGTTACCGGCGAATCGCCGTTCAAGCTCATGGCATAGTTGAGTATATGCGTGCCCTGCCCTGAAACGTTCATGCCTGCTGAGAAATCGAGAAAGATCACTCTGCCAAAATGCCCGCTGCCTAATGCCTTTTGACACTTGACGAGGTGTTTTTGCCAGCGCATCTGGTGACACACGGCAAAACGGGTTGTCGCAGTCCTCTCGAGATCGACAAGCCGTTTCCAATCCTCGACACCTGTAGCGATGGGTTTTTCCACAGTGCAACCGGGCACATCGTATTCTGCCACGATGCTCATCAACTCGACGCGGGTAGTGGGACCCGTCACGAGGTGGACTATATCGGGCTTTTGTTCTTTCAACATCTGCGCCACATCGGAGTAGGCGCGGATACCATACTCCTCTGCCAGCTTTTCCCTCCTGGTCGGTGTGGGCGCGCAACAGGCCGTGACAACGGCATTGAGAATGTGATTGTAGGCGTCGATGTGAGGGCGGCTTCTGCCGCCGCAGCCGACTACGCAGACTCTGTATTCACTCATCCTTATCCCTCCAGGGCTGCAGGATGATTTTACCACATTCAGCCTTCGCCTGCAGTCCAAAGGCCTCTTGAACGTCAGCGAGCGAGAAGGTGTGGGTGATCATTCGGTCCAGCAAGTCGCGCCGGGCGCGAATCAGCTCCAGCATGAGTCCCGTATCCTGTATGTTCCAGTGCCAGATCCCGTGCAGGCTCAGGCCCTTCTGAATCATATCGGCGCAAACATCCAGCTCGACCCGGCCCCCCCAGCCGACGAAGGCGGCCTGCCCCCGTCGCCTTACGCCATCGATCATCATTCTCTGAGCTTCCGAAGCCGCTGTGCAATCCATAGCCTTGTCGGCACCGCGGCCCCCCGTCATCTCGTGGATCGTCTTCAGGGCGTCCTTGTCCGGCGACAAAACCCGGCTTGCTCCGAGTTTCAGCGCAAGATCCCTCCGGTATGCACTCTTGTCGATGCCGATGATTTCAGCGCCGCGGTGCACGCCGTTGATGACACCGCCGAGTCCTACCGGGCCCAAGCCGACGATCAGCACCGTATCTTGGTTCGAAACAGCCATTCTCTGCATAGCGTAAAAGGTCGGACCGAGGCCGCAGCAGGCCATTGAGGCATGTTCGAGGGATATATCCTCCGGAATAGGGATGAGTTGCCGTTCCTGCTTGAGAATGAATTGGGCCAGAGTGCCAAAGGCATGCTCGTACCCGGTCTCACGCTCCATATCAACAATATTTTGGCAGTGAATGTAATCACCGCTTTGGCACAGCCAGCATTCCCCGCACGGCGTCTGTGGCATAACGATAACCCGCTCTCCCTCCTTCAGAGAGCTTTCGGTGCCGGTCTCATAAACTTCGCCGGCAGCCTCGTGTCCGAGGAGTTTAGGAGAATCTCCCCGTGACCAGGCCTTATATTCCGTGCATATAGGCGCTGCCAGGATTTTGACAACGACATTCCGACCCATTGCTTTGGGCGTCGGAACGTCGATCAAGACAGCCTGTTTCACACCAGTAATGCTTACAATCTTCATAGACGGACGCCTTGTTTGCGAACCGGGACATTTCCCCGGAAATGGCAAATCCAAGAGAATAGTGAATCCATGGGAATGGTATAAAGGCATAGGTGCGTTCTTTCAAGTCATCGCTCATGTGCTCGAGGTCGCTGGTGTTCGAGACGGTGCGGTGGTCATGGGTCATTCCTACGGTGGAACTATAGCAGTTCAGATGGCGATTGATTATCCGGAAATGGTCAACGGGCTCGTGCTCGTAGCCGCGGCGTTCGATCCCGACCACGAGGTCATCTTCTTTTTTAATCACTGGCTCGAATGGAAGGGTCTGAATTGGATTATGCCTGTATCCCTTCGGGTGTCCAATGCGGAGAAGGTTGTTCACGTGGAGGAGCTCAAAAAAATGTTGCCGTTGTAGGCCCTTCTTTGCCCGCGAACTTATTGGAGCCATTTTCCTGTCGCAGCTTTTTAGGCCTGCCCGGCCCATTCCTATGGGCAGCGTTCCTACGCACAAGCCCATTCTTATGGGCAGCGTTCCTACGCACAAGCCCATTCTTATGGGCAGCGTTCCTACGCACAAGCCCGTTCTTATGGGCACGGCCCGACCATATTGAACATTCCCAAGGCATGCTGCAGAATAGGTGATGTTTCGTGTGAGGAAACGATGGAATCCTACGACTGTCTCATAATCGGCACCGGCCCAGCGGGATTGGGAGCCGCCTTCTCCCTGATCGAGCATCGGCCGGACCTCAAGATACTTCTCATCGATCAGGAGCAGATCTGCACTGGCGGCTTGAGGAATGACTGCAAGCTGAACTTCACCTATCCGACAGGATTTCCCCTCGAGTGTTGGAACAGCGATCTCGCCAATCGAACGATTCAAATCGTCTCGTCTCATCTCGACACACCGATTCTGCCTTCCCGTAATCTCGAGGTATACAAACGCCGGGCCGAAAGACTCGGTGTGGAGCTGCTGGAGATCCGTCAGTCGCACCTCGGTACGGACGGTGGCATTCGCCTAATTGAACAGCTCATGAGCCGGCTAAAGGAGAGAGGTGTCGGAGTTTCCGTCAATGAGAGGATGGAAGACCTCCAAACGGATTTAGATCGGTCGAATGCCATCCGATCGAACTGTATCCTAACCGATAAGCGCGAGATCGGTTTCCGAAAGCTGATCGTCGCACCGGGACGCAAGGGTTTTGGTTTTCTCCAGGAGCTCATGGATAACCTGAACATCCCCTATGTGGACAACATTGTGGATGTCGGGATTCGTATCGAGACCAGGGAAGGCAACTATCCCATTGTTCGTGATTACTACGATCCCAAGTTTCTCTTTCCCGACAAAGTGAGAACTTTCTGCACAAACAGTAACCAGGCCTTTGTCGTGAAGGAGAAATACCAGACACGGACAGGAAAAACCTATTACAGCGTCAACGGGCATGCCTTTTCGGACAAGTCCGGCGGTAAAGGGCTTGTCAACTTCGCTCTGCTCAAGACTGTCCGATTCACTCAACCCCTGGCCAGCGGGCAGGAGTTCGCGGAGATGTTGGGTCAGATGGTCATGCTCATGGGAGGCGACCGCCCTCTGATGCAGAGGGTCGGGGACTTTCGCCTGGGCAAGCGCTCCAAGACGGACAGCTTCAATGCGGATCTCTACGATTTCGAGCCGACCCTAACCGATTGCACACCCGGTGATATCAGCCTGGCGATACCGGCGAAGATACTCAGGGCTATCTGGCGATCCATGAAGCACCTAGACACAATCGTGCCAGGAGTCATGCACCCCTCGACGATTATGTATTATCCGGAAATCAAGCTCTACTCCAACAAACCTCAATTCATCGATGAGTATTTTCAGGCGGCTCCGAACATATACCTGATAGGGGATGGAGCGGGCACGAGCCGAGGCATCGTGGCCGCCTGGGCGAGCGGTATCAGGGCTGCTGAGGGCATCCTCAAGAGTCTGAGCTGAGTTTTCTCCTTTGGGTGTGGACTTAAGTGTCGAGCTGAATGTGCTCTAGCGCTGCCTTTTCATTCTCTGCAGTTGCCACTGAACCCAGGCATCGGTTTCCATATCATAGCCGTTGCTAAAGCCGTGGAATTCCACCTTGTGCTGCCGCTGTTCCGCTTTGAGCCATTCGTTGAATGCCATGGCCTTAATCACTTGAAGAGGCCTTTCATCGATTTCGCGTGCATCAGCCCTTTCGGAGACCTTTAAAATCACGATGTTTTGGCCATCGAGATAGAGGGGAGCGCTGGTCTCACCGATATCCAAATCGTCAAAGGCAGCCTGTGCAAGGGTTGGGGTGAGAGCGCCGCGGGGGAGCCAGCCAAGGTCACCTCCGCTTTTCTTTGACGCCTCCTCTACCGAGAGCTCTCGAGCAACAGCTTCGAAGCTCTCTCCAGAATCCAGCCTCTCCTTTGCTTTTTCCGCTGTTTTGGGATCCCTAACGGAAATCATATGCAGGTGAACCTGCTTTGCCACAGTAGGGACTCTCTCGGCCAGAAAAGCGGCTATCCTCTGGCTTAGCATTCTGATTATAGCTAACTCTTTGAACTCCGCCTCCGATAGCCGGCTTTCGTTCAACTGCTGCCGGTACCACT
>CAZLRN010000410.1:0-4406 GCA_964561715.1 uncultured Spirochaetales bacterium | reverse complement strand
CCCTACGCCTCCTGGGGATCCCTCGTAGGAGATGCGGTAGAAGGAATGGAGCACTATCCATGGCGGCTCTTCTTCCCGGCTCTGGCAATGACCCTGTTCCTTTTCTCCATGAACTTTTTGGGCGATGGTCTCCGCGATGCCTTCGATCCCCAGAGCAAAAACAGGCTCTAGTTTTAGGAAATCTCCCGGATGCAGAACGACGTCATTCTAAGGGTCGAAAACCTCAAAACCTACTTCAACACGGACGACGGAGTCGTCAGAGCCGTGGACGGCGTGTCCTTCGATCTTCATACCGGCGAAACACTCGGTATCGTGGGAGAGTCGGGCTGCGGCAAATCCGTCACAAACCTCTCGATCATGAAGCTGATACCTTCTCCCCCCGGAAAGATCATGGATGGAAAAGTAATCTTTAACGGTCAGAGCATTCTGGACATGACAAACCAGGAGATCAGATCCATTCGAGGTGACAGCATCTCTATGATATTTCAGGATCCCATGACCTCTCTCAATCCATTCTTGAGGATTTCGACCCAGCTCATCGAAACCCTCGAGCTGCACCAGGAGCTCGACAGAGAAGCGGCCGAGAATAAGGCAATCGAGATGCTCAAGATGGTTGGCATTCCCTCGCCCGAAAGAAGGATCCGTGATTACCCGCATCAGTTTTCCGGAGGAATGAGGCAGAGGGTCATGATCGCGATAGCGTTGAGCTGCAATCCTCAGATTCTCATAGCAGACGAGCCAACCAGCGCGCTGGACGTTACAATCCAGGCGCAGATCCTGGAGCTCATTCAGGATCTTACGCAAAAGCTTGGAACCGCCGTTATCATGATCACCCACGACCTGGGAGTCGTTTCCGGTATGTGCGACAGGATCTGCGTGATGTATGCCGGACGAATCGTCGAGAAAGCCTCCGCGGCCGAGCTCTTTGCCGAACCTAAACATCCCTATACTCAAGGGTTGATCAAATCCGTTCCCAGGCTCGATCGAGCTGGCCAGGAGCGCCTCTTCTCCATCAAGGGACAGCCTCCCAACCTGATCAATCTTCCTGACTGCTGTCCATTCCATCCGCGGTGCGAACGAGCTATGGATGTTTGCAGGAGCAAGTACCCTCCCGAACAACAACTCGATGGAGGCCGGAGCATCAGCTGCTGGCTCTTCGTCGAGAGGCGAGCAGCTCATGGATGACAATCACGCCCTGCTCGAGGTGAATAAACTCAAGATGTACTTCCCTATTGAAGAGGGGCTGCTCTTTAAAAGGCAGGTCGGCGCAGTTCGTGCCGTAGATGGCATTGACTTCGAGATCAGCGCCGGCGAGACCCTTGGACTAGTTGGGGAGTCAGGATGCGGAAAATCGACGACCGCTCGTGCTGTTGCCCAGCTTTACAAGCCGACTGCAGGAGAAGTCATTCTCGATGGACAGGATCTCTGCAACCTTTCCAAGGACGACCTGCTCAAAGCTCGCATGAACATGCAAATGATCTTCCAGGATCCCTATGCGTCTCTTAATCCTCGAATGACCGTGGGATCTATCATCGCGGAGCCGATGGTAATCTACCGAAACAGGGGTCTCCTGAATACGACGACCGACACGATCACTGATCGTGTCGAAGAGCTGATGGAACGGGTCGGTTTATCACGTTTTTACAAAAACCGCTATCCCCACGAGTTTTCAGGTGGACAAAGGCAAAGAATAGGGGTGGCCCGCGCCCTGGCCCTCAATCCCAAGTTGATACTGGCGGACGAGCCGGTGAGCGCGCTGGATGTTTCGATCCAATCACAGATACTGAACCTCCTGCACGATCTGCAAGCCGAGCTGGGAATTGCCTTTCTCTTTATCGCTCACGATCTCGCCGTGATAGAGCATATCAGTCACAGGGTCGCGGTCATGTATCTGGGTGTCATCGTGGAGGTCGCGAGGTCGAATCAACTCTACAAAAAACCATTTCATCCCTACACGAGAGCCCTTCTCTCAGCCGTACCCATCCCCGATCCGGAGGTAGAAAAGAAACGCCGACGCATCATCCTCACAGGAGATGTGCCGTCACCGGACAAAGAGCAGCATGGCTGCTACTTTTATGACCGCTGCCCAAATCGAATGGATAAGTGCCGGGAGAACATCCCACAGCTACAATCGATCGAAGAGGGACACAGAGCCGCCTGTTTCCTCTATTTCGAACCTTAATCCCTCCCTCTCTATTCGTTTTCGATGCCGGCGCTATCTGCGCGACTGGTATCGTCTTCGAGAGGAATTCCACAGAAATCGGCGATCCCACGAGCATTTTTTCGGATTTCACCAAGGTGCACCGCTCTCGCGATATCGAGCCTGTGAATGATTGCCTGATCATCCTCCACACTGAGGGTCACAAACATCCTCGAGAATGCCCCTCTCCTCTGTGGCACCTTGCCTGTACCTGCTATGCCTCTCTCGGATCTAATGTATCCTCGCTGGTATTGGCTTAGAAGGACACGACGCAGACTATCGAGTGGCTGCCGTTGGCGCTTAAAGAGAAAGACTAATCCGATCTGCCGCTCGAAGATATTGAGGCGCCTGTCGAAGATCCAACGTTCGAGATAGAGGGATGCCAGAACGCAAACGAAGCAGAACACGAGTGGAACAGCATTCGAGCGGTGAAAGAACGGCAGAGTGGAAGTCATGAGCAACGCAGCTATAATGACAATCCCTATGCTGACAAAGATCAATCTGAAACCCGAAGAGATAACCAGCGCTATTCTTTCCTTGCTCTCAACCTTTAGCACCAATCGAATCCGAAAGGTAAACATATCGTTGGCTGCACCCTCAACCCAAGCAATTTAGTCCATTTTAACCATGCATGCCAACTACTTGCTCTGCAAGCAGCTTGCTTCCGCAAGCTGCTTGCGGAAGCAAGCTGCTTGCAGAGCAAGCTTGTAGCAATTCCGACAAAGATCGATTTCGGAAAATCTTGCTAGAATAACAAGAAACTGAGCCGGAATTGCATAAATCTCCTCTTATCAACGTAACGGCACAGCTTCGAGATCGATGCCGTTACGTCGGACTATTCGTGTCTGAACCAGCTCTCCGGCTTGGAATCCCTTCCCTCTGAGCACGACCAGGCTATCTACCTCCGGCGCCTGTAGGTAGGCCCGCGCTAAAAAGAAATCTGAATTTTCAACAGCCTCTTCGATTAGGACGGGCAGATTCTGATCTACAAATTTATCCAAACGAGACTGGGTAATGGCGGACTGTCTCCGCTCTAAAAGTGTTTTTCTCCGCTGTATGGTTTTCCTAGGAACCTCCCCTGGCAAAGCCGCAGCTCTGGTGTCCTCTTCAGCAGAAAAGGCAAATACGCCGACCCAATCCAGACTGGCCCTCCTCTGAAAATCCAAAAGCTCTTCAAACGCTGTCTCATCCTCTTCGGGAAAGCCGACCATGAAGGTCGATCGGATCACCGATGCGGGCAGCTTTTCCCGTATTGACTCAACAAGGCTCAAGTATTTATCCCTATCGCCCTGCCTCCCCATCGCTTTCAGGATTTTTCTGGAGGCGTGCTGAAAGGGAATGTCGAAATAGGGTAGGATTCGCTTGTCCGCCGACATCAGCTCGAGAAGATCGGCTTGAAATCTGTCCGGATGGATGTAAAGGAGTCGCAGCCAAAAATCCTCTTCGAGCTGCGAAATGGCGTTTATCAGGTCGAGGAGCTCCACTTTGCCTCGATCCAACCCGTAGGATCCCAGATCTTGGGCAACCAGATTAAACTCATACATTCCCTGGCCTAAAAGCTGGACTATTTCGTCCACGATGTCTCTCTGGCGTCGGCTACGCAGCCCGCCCTTAATAAGAGGGATGGCACAATAGGAACAACGGTTGTCACACCCGTCGGATATCTTGATGTAGCAGCTCCCCGGAAAGGAGAGGAGATGTCTTCGCAAGCCCCTGGGTGCCGCGCCGGTGGTCTGCTCCTTGCTCTCGAGCAGATCGAGCACGACATTGACGATTCGTTTCGGCTCCTGCTCGCAGAGTATCGCATCGAGTTCCTGCAGATCCGTTTTCAGTATCTCACCGTACCTCTGACTGAGACAGCCGGCCATTACGAGTAATTTTCCGGGAAACCGTTTTCTCAGATCCATAACGGTGTTGATGGATTGTTCCTTTGCCGATTCAATAAATCCGCAGGTATTGATCACAACCAGTTCCGCATCATCTGTGCTCTCTTCGTAACACAGTCCCGCTTCTTCGAGAGCCGCGATCATGATTTCGGAGTCGACCTGGTTTTTAGCGCAGCCGAGACTGATAAGAGCGAAGCGGTGAGGTTTGTTCATTTGGAAGACAGTATTCGAGTCAACCTCATATCGTTGGCTTCGCCCACAACCTAAACAATTTGACCCATATCTGAAAGCGCTGCGCGTAGTCAAGTATTTCTTTCATA
>CAZLRN010000409.1:0-4419 GCA_964561715.1 uncultured Spirochaetales bacterium | reverse complement strand
CGTAACACTGAGCGCCACAATCCTCCGCGATGAGACGGCTCAATTCCGAGGTCACGATAGTCTTGATGAACGCCGCACGCTGCGGGAGCACCTTTAGCTCGCGAGCAGTGTTGAAGATATAATCGGCTAAAAGCGCCCCTAGTTGATTTCCGGTAATGAGTCTATAGTGTTCACCTTCCGGCACGGCAATACCGAGCCTGTCCGAGTCCGGATCAGTTCCCATCACGAGGTCAGCCCCTATCTCCCGGGCCTTCTCAAGTGCCATTTCCATAGCCGAAGCCTCCTCAGGATTGGGATACTTCACCGTCGGGAAGGCTCCATCAGGGTCTTTCTGCTCCTCGACAAACGTGACCTCGATTCCCATCTCTTCCAGCGCTTTGGATACGGGCAAAGAGCCAGTGCCGTGCAGGGGGGCACAGACGACTCTGCGATCCTTTCCGCGGTCTTTTATCAATTGAGGTCGAAGGGCCTGTTTCTTGACATTCTCTAAATAGGGTTCGTCGACCTCCCTGTCAATAATCTGAAGCAACCCCTTTTTCCTGGCCTCCTCCTCGGATATGGAGCGAATGCTCTTCACCGCTTTCACCTCTTCGATGATGCCACTGTCGTGCGGATGGACGATCTGCCCGCCATCAGACCAGTAGACTTTATAGCCATTATACTGGGGCGGATTGTGACTGGCCGTAATAACAACACCCGCTGTAGCGCCTAGGAGCCGGACTCCAAAGGACAGCTCCGGCGTGGGTCGCAACGATGAAAACAGATAGGTTTTAATGCCGTTTGCACAAAAAACTTTTGCAGCCTCCCGCGCAAAAACATCTGAGTAGCGGCGTGAATCGTGAGCGATTACGGCCGCCGGCTCACTGCTTTCCGCTTCTCGGCGTATGTAGTTAGCCAATCCCTGGGTAGTTTTTTGGACGTTGTAGGGATTGATCCTATTATAACCGCCTCCAATCACACCCCTCAATCCTCCGGTGCCGAAACTCAAGCGTGTATAGAATCTGTCTTGAAGGGCCTCCCAATCCTCCTTCTTCAGAAGCTTCTCTACTTCCTCCCGAAACATTTCAGAGCTCTCATTGGTGATATACTCTTGTGCTCTTTCCAGAATACTCTGATCCACTGGCATCATCCCTCCTCCTTTTTTGCTCTGATTATGATCTCCAAGTCTCGCTTCAAATAATGACTATCCGGAAGTATTTCGAGGGCCTCTTCTATTATGAGCCTCGCCCTGTCATACTGCTTTGCCCTTAAAGCCGTAACCATCGTATTGTGAGCCTTCACCTCGATGTTGCGCCGGTAAACATCTCGACTATTGAGAAGGCGCCTGTCTTCTCCCAGCTCTCCAATAGCTCTTTCAATATATCGCAAGGCGTCCAGGGAATTCCTCCCCCTCGCTATCTTTTGTGCTTCAAGCTGAACTATATATACCTCGAGCTCGAGCCACTGCTTCTTCTCGAGCTCGCCTGACTCAAACCTCTTCTCGATCAGCTCACGTGCCTCTGCCAATTTATCCCGATCGATCAGGTAAACGATCCAATTGTGAAGCAAGTCAGAGCGAGATTTCTCGAGTATTGAGTCTGTGCTATAAATCGCGGTTACACTGTCGACGTATTGAATTCCCTCTTCAAAGAGGTTTTTGAGATTATACCAGGAGGCGAGATTGACCATAACGGCAATCATCTTTTCATAAGAATCTCTGTCACCAGAGAGAGCGTAGGCATCCACAGCCGGGCCTATGGCCTCTGCAAATTGTTTTCGATCGTTGAGCAGAGACGACTCGTTGGCCGGAATCAGCGAAAGCAGTGCACGCTCTCCGATCTCGCGCCTCTCACGATAGTTGGCAGGAGGAACGTAAGTAAAGCCTGTTATCCTTCCGAACTGGTCTGAAAACTCTTTTCTTTCGCCAGGATTGAACCCGTGAATATTGGTTGTCTCGACATCAATGTCCCCCTCTTCTAGACGAACCAGACAAAAGGCATGATCCCTTGTCTTTACGCCCCTGACCTCCAATCCGAGAGATCGCGCAAAGATCACATAGAGGATCGCTGATGAAACGCAGTTATAGCTTCCCCGTTCCAACAACTCGTCCATTCGAGTGGTTCGTTCGCTGTATCGTCTTAAAATGCGCCTGTGCATAAAGAGAAGGATCTGTTCCGAAAGAGCTGCTCTGTCAGTAACCCCGACAGTCTCTTGGGCCAGCTCTGCAAGATAAGCCTGTATTTTAGCTCTTGCGGTATTGAGATTGCTAGAATCGACATTTGAGAGAACAAGAGAGGCATCAATGAGAACACCCAAGGGCAGCGGTTCCGCCGTCCTATTGAGTTTTACAACCCATTCGCTGGGTACCAGGCGAGGATCTGCCGATAGCGGTTGAGCAACGAGCAGGAGCAGGCAACTGTAAAGAAAGATGAACAGATGAGCAGGCAGTTGCGCCCCTCCCTTCGATGCTCCGATCATTTGATGAAAATTTTAGCTATAATAAGCTTATTGATCAAGATATAATGGTTTTTGGCGATTTATGAAGCTCGACGCTCGCTTTTTCTCATCGGATCCCGGAAGCGGTAGCCATAACATGGCTGTTGATGAGGCTTTTGGGGCCTGCATGGAAGGCGGTCCACCTATAATTCGATTCTACAGTTTCTCTCCCCCTACCCTCTCTGTAGGTCGATTTCAGCCTGCTAGGGAGATTTTTAATTTCGAACGGATACAAAGCGAAGGACTCGATTTTGTTCGCCGCCCTACAGGCGGGCAGGCGGTTCTCCATGACCAGGAACTCACCTACTCCGTAATTCTATCAAAGTATCATATCTCTCCCTTTCGTAAGCGTGCTATTTATCGGTTTATTTCGAAAATACTGATACAGGGGCTCGATAATCTAGGCATTGCAGCCGATTTCAGCCGCGACCGCTTTGGGGATTCCCACAATCCGGACTGCTTCGCGACAACCGGTCAATTTGAAATTATCACATCAAAAGGGGCGAAGATCATTGGGAGTGCCCAAAGTGTGTCGAGATCCTATTGTCTTCAGCATGGCTCCATACCTCTCAAGAACTCACAAAAAAAGCTTTCTTCTCTCTTTCTCAATCCGCCTCTGTACGGAAATCGAGAAGCGACCTCGATCGATGACGAATTGAACCATGCTGTATCGCAGGAAGACGTCCGGATGGCTTTCGTCAAAGCCTTTGAAAGAGCGTTTAATCTGGTAGAGTCTGAAATGACAAATCGTGAAAAATCCGAAGCCGAAGAAATGATTCAGAAGAAATACACAGACAAAGCATGGAACCTGAAATTCTGAAAGGTTAGTCACCGTTAAAAGATGGCCTGGCGTATCTACACGAGAAAGGATCTTTCGAGTCTTCTAGCCTTTCTAGATGGAATAGAATGGAAATGCGTGGGTTTTACTTCGAGGATTCGAGAGAGTCTTAACATCCTCTGGGGAAGCAGAACGGGCTACGAAATTCTTATAAACGAGGCAAAGAACAGGGGCCAACCCGAGGTACGGGAGGCTATCATGCTGACGCGTAACGGACTAATCTTGCCTCTTATGGACCCATCTCTCCCCTGCACGCTTCATCACAACAATCGATTCAATACTCTCTTCTCTCGATATTCGCGACGGCTTCACTCGATTATGGGCTCCGCTGACAGCGTAGCCAAGATGGAGAACCTCTTTCAAAAAAAAATCAGGGCACGGATCGATTACTTCCTTATGGTCAAAGATCTCTCCACGTTCAATGACGACCTCGTCACTTCGATTCCAGAGCTGACCATCAGGCTTGCCCGATTCGACGACGCTTCGCGACTCTACGAGCTCCAAAAGCGATATGAGCTGGAGGAGGTTTATGTCGATCCCTCGTACTTCGACGAGGAGCGATGTCGCTCACTTCTCAAAAGCAATCTACGTAAACAGATAGTCTTCCTGGCAGAGGAAAGTGGCGAGCCCCTCTCCAAAGCGGGTACCAACGCGCGCGGATTTCATGTCGACCAGCTGGGAGGAGTCTTTACACGGGAGGATAAGCGCAACCGGGGCTATGCATATTGGGTCATGGCAACCTTGCTGGACTATCTCAAAGCTTCCCGGACTTCCGTCAGCCTTTTCGTAAAGAAGAACAATCCCGCGGCGCTCGCACTCTACGAAAAGCTCGAGTTTGAGACTCGGGACGATTTCCGCATCACCTATTACGCCCGCACCTGATGGCCCACAAATCTATAGATATTAAAGGGGAGACTAGCAAAATCTGGCAAGTATGAAAAAGCAGTATCGATGCTATCGCTTCAAAATTTAAATGAGCCGCGATGGACTCGAACCATCGACCCACGCCTTAAAAGGGCGTTGCTCTACCACCTGAGCTAGCGGCCCAAAAACTGCTTGGTAAAAGCCACCCACTTTGCAGCGGTTGTAGCGACGCACCGCCGCCG
>CAZLRN010000408.1:0-4429 GCA_964561715.1 uncultured Spirochaetales bacterium | reverse complement strand
CTCCACGCTTCTCGAGCAGGAGTGTGAGAGGCGTCTCAGGGAGTTCGACAGTGAGGGCATTCCCAACAGGGGAAAGGGCGAAGAAGAAATCCGTCGACTGGAACGGGATCTCAAGGAGAGTAACGCCCGACTGAATGACCTTGCAGAAAAACACCGTCAAACTGCGCTTATCAAGGAGCGGCAGCAAGGCGAGATCTCTGGATCCCTTGGCTCATTGCCTCAAGATATCTCCGAGTTGGAGAGCAGCATTATGGAAATCGAAGAATCGTTGCAGAAGACGGAGATCGACAAACAGGCTGCGGGACTGGTTAGAGATATATTCGGTGAAATTGCAGAGGATACGGAGAATGTCTTCTTACAGCTCGGACGCGAGCTATCAAGAGAGTTCGATGAGCTCGTTCCAAAATCGCGGCAAGCCTCACTAACAGCTCTGAACACCGAATCGCTTGCGGTAGCCGATGAGGGAGGCGTGCCTAGGCGCATCGAGCACCTATCGAGTGGAACAAGGGACGCCTTTATGCTGGCGGCCCGTTTGGCCCTGGCCAGGAGAGGTCACCCTGAAAGGGCTTTGCTGATTCTTGATGAGCCTTTTCACGCACTCGACGCCGAACGGGTCGCAAAGGCTTTGGCTATGATCAGGAAGTTTCAGCTGGAAACAGGGTGGCAAATTGTCCTGTTCAGCAAGGAGTCCGAGATCGAGGCCAGGTGCCGTGAAGTTTTTCCGGCAACCCAACTGACCGTCAATCCGCTTTAGAGGAGTCGAAGTTCTCTTCGCGAACTTCTCTTCTCTCAGTCGGGATTTAGTATCTCTTGAGATCCGGCTATTTTGAGCTCTTCGCTCAAAAGCCACACGGCCTTTCGATAGACCATATCCTTGCCTGTGTTGACCGAATCTTTGAGTCCCTCTTCGTAGGCCTGCCTAAGGGTTGTGCCGATGTTTATTTTTGAAATCCCACTCTCGAACGCCCGATAGAGATACTCTCGCTTTATCCCGGATCCCCCGTGGAGAACGAGGGGACGCCTTACTCGCCGAGCGATTTCCTCTAGGTGGTCGATATTCAATCTAGCCTCAACTTTTTTCTTATCCCGCCCGGCTAGGGAAACAGCTCCGTGAATGTTGCCTATGGCCACAGAAAGCCAGTGAACAGCCGTCTCGCGAACGAGCTCTTCGGCATCGGCAGGATCCGTGAAACCTCTTCCCGATGAGAATAGCTCCTCGTATGGAGGTATCGGGCCGTCCTCGTGTCCCAACACGGCACCCAGCTCTGCCTCGACGGGCACATCCTTATCGCGGGCAGCCTCGACAATCCGTCTGGTAGCCTCTATATTCTCCTCCAGTGAAAGCCGTGAACCATCGACCATGACGGAATCGAATCCCAGATCCAGCGCCCCAAGTATGATTTCCTCGTAATCCACCCTCTGGCCATCCTCGTCAATCACCGGTACGTGGTCCAAATGGAGGCGTGTAAACCTTTCGTCTTTGTACTGCTGGTAGAGCTCATAGATCGCCTTAGGGCTCCCAGCCTGAAACTTGACCCACTCCGGACGGGCGACCGCAATAAATCCAAAACTCCGCGAGTCACGCAACGCATTGACAAGCGGATCCAGCATCGGATGATAGGGAACATTGAAGGAGGGGATGACGGTTCGTGCCTCCCATGCTCTGTTCATAATTTCGAATGAGCTTCGAGTAGCTTTTGGGGGATCTGTTGACATGTCGAGCACTATAGCATATCGTGGGCTTCGCTCTCAATCCATTCCCCTACCTTCGAAACTGCAGTTAAGCAGGCAAATGATATGGAGCAGCTAGAACTGCTGAACGACAGGCAGAGAGAGGCCGTATTGCATTCGGGTTCGCCCCTGCTGATCCTTGCAGGAGCGGGTTCCGGTAAGACCAGGGTCATTACAACCAAAATCGCCTACCTCATCGCCGAGAAGGGAATGGATCCCCGTTCGATCCTTGCCGTTACCTTTACGAACAAAGCGGCTAATGAGATGAAAAACCGGGTTCTCCTCATGGTCCCCGATGCAGTGGATGTCATGATCCGGACTTTTCACTCCTTTGGAGCCTGGCTATTGAGGAGGAACTCTCATCTGCTGGGCTTGGACAGTAGGTTCAAAATATACGACGACGACGATGCTCTTGCGCTGCTCCGCCAGGTTCTGGAAAACGCGCGGGGGGATAGGGTCGCACGCGACGAGCTTCGCCGCTACATCAACCTCATCAGCCGCGCCAAGGACAAAAACCTCTCCCCACACGATGATCTACGCTCTATTACCGGAGATGGGAGTTTCGACGATACCTATCGACTCTACCAGGAGCGCCTACAGCAAACAGGAAATGTCGATTTCGGTGATCTCATCATGCGAAGCGTCGAGCTATTCAAAAAGGAACCCGAAGTTAAGAGACGCATGCAGCAGCGATTTCGGGTCATACTGGTCGATGAGTATCAGGATGCCAACACGGCGCAGTTCCACCTGCTCGAGGAGCTTTACTGTCCGGATAACTATCTCTGCGTCGTCGGAGACGAAGATCAATCCATCTACGGATTTCGCGGGGCGGAGGTGAGAAACATTCTCGATTTTCCGGAGGCTTTCGCCCACACAGAGGTCATTCGGCTCGAGGAGAACTACCGCTCCTCTCAAAGCATCCTAAAGGCTGCTATCAGCGTCGTGCAGAACAACCAGCAGCGCCTGGGGAAAAGGCTTTGGACACAGAAGCATGCAGGCCGACCCGTAACTCTGGCGATCCTCAGCAACGAGGACGAAGAGGCGAGGTTCTGCGCCGAGCTTCTGGAGGATGGCAACTACGAGAGCACAGCCATTCTCTATCGAAATAACTACCAGTCTAGGAGCTTCGAAACCCTCTTTGCCCGGCTTCACCTTCCCTTTAGACTCGTAGGTTCTCTTAGGTTTGCAGACCGTGAGGAAGTCAAGGATGCCCTCGCCTATATGAGCTTGATGATCAATCCGAGGGACGAGGTCTCCTTTCTGCGGGTCATAAACAAACCGGCACGAGGAATCGGCAAAGCAACGCTTGGCAAGATTCTCGATTCTGCAAGAGGCGATTTCCTCGCCGCCTGCCGGGAGGCCCTGGACGGCCTAGCGTCAAAGGCTAAATCCAGTCTTACAAAGCTGCTCGCATCGATAGAGGAGCTCAAGCAGCTGCTCGCTTCGACGTCCCTCGATGAGGTGATCCGCCAGCTGATCCACAAGACAGGTCTTTACGACTTCTACCTGAACAAGGACGAAGACGAGGGTACAACTCGGCTTCTAAATCTCGAGGAGCTTGTCAATGCGAGCGCCGGGTACGGCAGCGGAATCGATGCTCTTGCTGATCTACTCGAATCCCTCGCGCTGAACAGCTCCGATGAGGATCCCTTTAAGGGAGACGGTCGAGTCAACCTCATCACCTTTCACAACACAAAGGGTCTGGAGTTCGATCGGGTCATTATTACAGGACTCGAAGACGGCCTCTTTCCCCACTACAGAGACAACGTGTTCGAGGAAGACCTCGATCTGGAAGAGGAGAGACGGCTCTTCTACGTCGCCATGACTCGGGCGAAGGAGCAGCTCTTCCTGACAACCTGCCAAATGAGAAGGGTTTTCGGAATTGTTCAGTCCCGCAAAGCCTCTCGTTTTCTGGCAGAAATCCCCAGCGACGCACTCGAGGTCATGACCAGCCTCTCGGCGCAGCCGAACTCGCAACAGGCTGAAGAGAGCTACCCTGCATTCTATGAGGGTTGCAGAGTCGCCCATCCTGAATACGGCGCTGGCGTCATAACCAAGAAATGGTATAATGGACAGGATTTCATGGTATTGGTGCAGTTCTCCGAAGAAAAAACGGCTCAATTTATCCTGAAATACTCGAAACTGGAGAGGATCGGTCTCTAGATCGGAGGGCTCGAAGGGCCCTTCGAGCGGCGGAGGGCAATTGATGAAGGACGTTCCCCCGATCAAACGGGCGAGGGGTTACAGGCTTTATGATTATGAAGGAAGGAGATACCTGGACCTCTGGCAAAACAACGGATCAGCGATCCTCGGGCACAGGTTCGAATATCTAAATCGAGAGCTCAAGTCCGTACTCTCCAAGGGACTGCTCTCAGATCTTCCTTCCATCTACCGCAGGCGCCTCGTTCGGGAGATACAGAAGCGGTATCCGGGTTTCGACGAAGTGCAAATCTGCCCAAACCTCGAGCATGCGATAAGTATAATCTCCCGAATTCTTGATCGTCCTGTAAGTGAATCGGAAATCTCTGATCCTGCAAAGGGAGAGATGGGTCCCGTTTCCTACGACAGGCCATTTCTCGGCGACAAAACGGTTGGCCTTCACTGCCGGCATGCTGCGACCGAAAAAACCGGCTCTCCGAAGGTAAAAGCCCTGCTGCCCATAGTTCCCTTTCGAATCGGTCCGTCCCCTGTCATCCTC
>CAZLRN010000407.1:0-4442 GCA_964561715.1 uncultured Spirochaetales bacterium | reverse complement strand
TGATTCGCTGTTTCTCGGCCCGGGAGGGATTCAGCCGGGAGAATGATCAGCTACCAGTGCGGTTCATGGATGAACCTGTTCCCGAAGGACCGATGAAGGGCAGCCTTATCTCCAAGGAGACTCTCGAACGCCTCAAGGACGACTACTACGCCTATCGTGGATGGGACACCAAGACGGGAAATCCCACCAAGGAGAAACTAAAGGAGCTGGGCCTGGAGTTCGCAGCCAAGGATTTTTAGATTCTTGCAGGAGGATGGCTACGACACAAACTCTCGGGCTATGGAGATAAAATCGCCGTGAACTCTCCCATTGCTGGCGGCGACCTGCCGGGTCGCCTCGAAGGCGCTCCCGCCGGTGAGGTCCGTTACCTTGCCGCCGGCCTCTTGCACGATGAGAACTCCCGCTGCAATATCCCAGGGGTAGGCGTTGAACCCCCAGAACAGATCGAAGCGCCCATCCGCCACGAAACAGAGATCGATGGCAATGGAGCCAAAGCGCCTGATATCTTTGAGCCCGTAGATGATGCTCCCCAGAAGCGGGATGGTATCCGGTTTGACCCGTTGACGGACGCAGCCGAAGCTCACGCCTGCCACCGACTCAATCAGCCTGCCGGCTGTCGAAACGGTGATGGGCCGGCCGTTGCAGAAGGCCCCTGCGCCCCGCTCGGCGTGATAGAGCAGGTCCAGGCTGGGCGCGTAAACCACTCCGAGCCTGGTCTCTCCCTCCCTGCGGTAGGCCACGGAGACGCAGTAGAAAGGCAGGCCCTGGACGTAACTGGTCGTGCCGTCCAGCGGATCGACGATGAAGAGCCCCTCTGGACCCTCTTCGGCCTCCTGCTCTCCCTCTTCGCCCAAAAAGGCGATGTCGGGAAAGCTCTCGGCAAACTTCTCTTGAAGAAAACGCTGCACCCGCAGATCCACCTCGGTCACCATATCCACGGTAGACTTGAAGCGGATCTCCGCATCCTCGAGCTTTCGGAAGCTTTCGAGGCAGATCTCACCCGCCTCCCTTATGGTAGCCAAAACAAAGTCCCGCATAATCGACCTGCTACTTTCCTCTTTCTACATAAGTCCTTCAGCAGACTATAATATATCGGTTTTCGGGGCTCGTTCAAACCATCCACACCATTTGCTCCGTAACGATGTCTTGACACTTCAAGGAATTGAATTTGGCATGATTTCATCTGGCTCCAGCAGAAATCTGAAAATAGCTTTTACTAAAGGCGGAAAAACCCAATTCAGGAGGATTTTCAAATGAAATTGAAATGCTTAATCATTGGTTTGTCATTGATCTTTGCGTTCGGAACGGTTTGGGCCGGGGGCGAGACAGAGGAGAAAGCAGAGAAAGGCAAAGTCTCGCTTGACTTCGTGTGTCACGGCAATCCAACCAACCAGGAGATGTTCAAAGCTTGGATAGAAGGCTTCAACGCCAAGAACCCTGACATCCATGTGAACTATTTTCCCTTTCCGGAAGGAGGCTGGGCAAAGGTAAGAGCCATTTTTGCCGGCTACACGGCCACTGATATCACCCGGGCGAACGACGATGACGTTTATGACCTTGCCATAATGAAAAAGATCATTCAGCTTGACCCCCTCATCGACAAGTTCCTGAACCGAAAGGATTACTTCGGGGCAACCTTTCAAGCCCTTTCGGTAAACAGTAAGAGCTATTCGGCAAACGTTGGATTCGGTCCCAACGTCTTTCACTATAACGTCAAAATGACGAAAGATGCCGGTGCCAGAATGCCTGGTGACTGGGAAAGCACATGGGAGTGGGACGAGTTCGTCGAAACCCTAGCAAAGCTTACCGTAGACAAGGACGGAGACGGGAGACCTGAGATTTACGGTGCCGGGTGGGAGGAGAGCGTCGTAACACCCTTCCTCTACTCCAACGGAACCAACCCGCTGCCCGCTGGAGTAACGAAAGCCGATTTTGTCCAGCCCAAACTGATAGAGATTTTCCAGAAGTTCTCCGACCTTTCCGCCAAGCAACACTATGCCACGCCAGCCGAAGAAATCGATAACAGAACTATGCTTTTCAACAGTGATAAGCTGGCCATGACGTGGTCGACCGAAGCGATAGGTCCGGATATCAGGCCGGAGCTGGAATGGGACGTTGCGCCCATTCCCGAACCAAAGCACAGACCTGTTTATCCCACATCCCTCGATCATGATGCACCGTTAGCCAAAGATCCACTCGGAGCGGTCTGGAAGAAGCTCGCAACCCACGAGCTTGGTCAAGAGCTCATTAACGGAACGAAAACATCCAAGGAGTTCCTCGAATTCATCCAGGAACAAATGGAAAAGCGAATAAAAGAACTCGAGAGAGGTCAATAAAGCCAAGGGCGAAGAGCAAACTATCTGCGTGAAGACGGTACATCGGGGCAGGGCAACCTGCCCCGATGTCTTAGGAGCTAAATCAGATGATTCAGTTGAAAAAAGGAATCAGGCGTGATCTGAGCGGATGGGCATTTATTGGTCCGGTTGTCATGGGAACCTTGATCTTCAACGTTGCGCCTATCCTCCCAGCCATAGGTTTTAGTTTCACCGACTGGACCGGGATGTCGCAGGCTCACTGGATAGGATTCGAGAATTATATCGATCTGTTTCAGAATAAGCTCTTCTATTCCACCCTCGCGATAACCTTTATTTACATGATAGGAACCGTTGTTTTAGGATACCTGGCGAGCCTGAGTCTGGCACTGCTCATCAATCGCTCCATCTTCGGCATACGGTTCTTCAGGACGCTCTTTTTTGCCCCGGTTGTAACATCCGGTGTCGCCATCGGAATAACCTGGAGATGGATGCTGAACACAAATTTCGGTGTGATCAACTCCCTGCTCAAGTCTATCGGAATAATGGGTACCAGGTGGCTGGGGGAACCACCCATTGCCATGTTGAGCGTTATCGTAGTCGCTGTCTGGAAGAGCATGGGATACGGCATGATCATTCTCCTGGCCGGGCTCCAAGGAATTCCTGATTCGCTGTACGATTCGGCCGATATCGACGGAGCGGGTACCTTTCAGAAGTTCCTGCATATTACCTTTCCCCTTCTCTCACCGATCAGCTTCTTCGTTATCGTGCTTTCCGTAATAGGGGCTTTCAAGAGCTTCGATATCATCTTTGTCATGACCCAGGGAGGACCAGGGTTTGCCACTTCGGTATACGTGTTCCGTATCTGGCAGGAAGGCTTTCACTTCTTCAGGATGGGCTACGCTTCCGCTATGGCGTGGGTTCTCTATATCATTGTTGGGGTGATCACGGTGACACAGTGGAAGGTCTCCGAGAAGTGGGTGTTCTACAGGTAGTGGGGAGGGCAGTTCTCTATCTCTGTTTTGTTTTGATCAGCATCATTACGGTTTTTCCTTTTCTCTGGATGCTTTCCACATCCTTTAAAACTGCTGGTAACGCCGTGCTCATTCCACCCCAGTGGATACCCGATCCGGTTTCTTACGCGAACTATCCGAGGCTTTTCACGACTCTTCCTTTCGCTATTTTCTTTTGGAACAGCATCAAGATCAGCTTTCTCGTTGTAATCGGTCAGACCTTTATCTGCTCAATCGGAGGTTTCGGCTTTGCGCGTCTGGATTTCAGAGGCAAAAAGATCGGCTTCGGTATCCTGATAGGCTCTCTGCTGATGCCTGTAGCCGTACGAATCATACCTCTCTATATAGGTTACAAGACCATAGGGTGGCTCGACA
Organism: uncultured Spirochaetales bacterium; assembly: GCA_964561715.1. GTDB lineage: Bacteria > Spirochaetota > Spirochaetia > SZUA-6 > CAZLRN01 > CAZLRN01. Next base: position 742 of record CAZLRN010000407.1, on the reverse strand, counting down.
CCCACTACCCGATCATAATAGCTCCGATTGTGGCGAATACCTTCGGAACCTTTCTCTTCCGACAGCTCTTCATGACCGTTCCGGATGAGCTGGAGGACGCGGCCATCATAGATGGGCGCAATCTCTTCCGCGTCTACTGGAATGTCATGATACCCCAGGCAAAGCCCGTCATAAGCACGGTTGCCATCTTTGCTTTCATGCACAGCTGGAACAACTTTCTGGAGCCTTTGATCTATCTCACCAGAATCCAAAACTTTACGGTGCCCATCGGGCTTTCCTTCTTCCAAGGGGCCTATACGATAGAGTACACTGATGGCGGGAACCACCATAGCTGTGCTTCCGATTCTTGTCGTATACTTTATCGCCCAGGACTACTTCATAAAGGGAATCGTGACAACAGGCCTCAAGGGATAATGGGAGACATGATTCAAGCGGCAGCGACTTTAGTTAAAGCCCTTTGAATACGCCTATTCAGGATTATGAATCAGCCTGATAAGTAAAACCCTCGGAAAAAGTGTGACAAGGATCAATATATATATCAGGAAAGGAATATGAAAGTTAAGGACATTGTTCTTACTCTCGTGGCTGACAGGTCGGATCGGAACGATCGCAACCGTACATTTTGCCGCGTCCACACCCAACTGCCGCTACGCTCAGGAGTACAATATGGAATCCCATCCGCTACGTGAAACACTGCTGAAAGATCCCATACAGGTGAAAGCCGGATACATCGATGTTCCCA
>CAZLRN010000406.1:0-4458 GCA_964561715.1 uncultured Spirochaetales bacterium | reverse complement strand
ATGCCGGCAATTACGCTCAGAGTCGGAATATCACTGATGACAACAGTGCGATTATATATACATCGGGTTCGACGGGATTGCCGAAGGGGATCGTTCTCAGTCATCGCAATCTGCTCGACGGCACCACGATAGTCGCTGAATACCTCCAGATTACCGAACACGATCGGTTGCTGGGACTGCTACCCTTTAGCTTTGACTACGGGCTGAATCAACTTACCACAACCCTGTACAGAGGTGCTTCAATTGTGCTGTTTCAGTATACCCTGCCCTCAGTACTGATAGATGCTATTGAGGGGGAGAGAATCACTGGTATTGGCGCCATTCCGACGATCTGGGCATCGGTATTCAATCCGAAGCTTACCAATATTGAGAGTCTGAAAAACGATCACAGCTTTTCGGATTTACGTTATATCACCAATTCGGGAGGAAAGCTGCCGGTGGCCTTGGTAAAGGAATTACGCGATACGTTTAAAAAGGCGAAGATCTTTCTTATGTATGGTTTGACCGAGGCTTTTCGTTCCACCTATCTACCTCCGGAAGAGCTGGAGCGGAGACCCGACTCCATCGGCAAAGCCATTCCCAATGTCAGGATTGAAGTGGTGAGGCCGAACGGCGAAGTTTGTGATGCCGGTGAGGTGGGGGAGCTCATTCACATAGGTGCCTGTATTGCCAAAGGATACTGGAACAATCCCGAAAAAACGGCCGAAGTATTCAGACCAAACCCTCTGCTTGAAAAGGGAAACGCTTTTCTTGAGAGGGCTGTATATTCAGGAGATTATGCCAGGAGGGACGAGGAGGGATATTTCTATTACGTGGGAAGAAAGGACAGCATGATTAAAACCATGGGCTATCGAGTATCCCCGACCGAGCTTGAGGAGCTGGTGACGCAGTACGACGAAGTCAATCAGGCGGTCGCATTTGGGTTGGAAGACGACAGCTTAGGGCAGAAGATCAGGGTCGTAATTACATTGTCCGGCGATATCGGAACAAGAGACCTCATGAATCGCATCAGACAGGCTGCTCCGTTTTATCTTGTTCCCAAAGAGATCTTTGTAGAGAGAGACATGCCAAAGCTTTCAAACGGCAAGATCGACAGAACACGCGTGATCGAGGAGTCCATCGAGAGACATGGGAATTGATGTAAAAAGCATAGCAGAGAGCTTTGGCACGCCTCTGTATCTCTACGACTTCGATGGCGTTATCCGACGGCTGAAATATCTGCGTGATAGTCTCCATAAGAAGGTAGAGATCTACTATGCGGTGAAGGCTAACTCCAACAGGAAGATACTCGAGTATTTGGGACCTTATATTGACGGTCTCGATGTATCCTCTGGAGGTGAAATCAGGCAGGCTCTATTGGCTGGCTACAGAGGCTCTCAAATGAGCTTTGCTGGTCCCGGCAAGAGCAACGCCGAATTGGAGATTGCTCTAAATGAGACCTGTGGCTCCATCAGTGTTGAGAACCTGGATGAATTGAGAAGAATCATTCGTCTCTGCCATGATCTCGGGAAGAAAGCGAATATTTCACTAAGAATAAATCCCCTGATGCTTACCAAATCCTTCGCACTTAAGATGGGAGGCAGGGCGACTCAATTTGGCCTAGACGAGGAGGAAGTCGAGCAGGCCACCGAATTTCTACGTGATCCTTCTCTCAATTTCCTTGGGATTCATGTGTATGCTGGAACCCAATCTCTGGATGCCGAAGAGCTGGTGAAGAGCTATGCGAATACATTCGAGATCGCAGAAGCTATATCTGCACGACTGGGGCTCCCTCTATGGGAGATCAATTTGGGCGGAGGTATCGGTATCCCGTACTATCTCAACCAGAGCGACATCGACGTCGAACGAGTGTTCGAAGGTATTAACTCCCAGGTGAGGGATTTTTCTAGCCGATACGCGGAAACGATCTTCAGAATGGAACTGGGTCGATATATCATCGGGGAGTTTGGCTTCTACGTTTGCACGGTAGTCGCCACGAAGAATTCTCGGGGAAAAAAGTTTGTTGTTCTGGACGGAGGGATGCATCAGAACCTCTCTGCAAGCGGCAATCTCGGACAGGCCATCCTAAGGAACTACCGTATAGAAAATATTACGGCTGAGAAAGGTGAGATAGAAAAAGTGGACATCACCGGTCCCCTATGCACACCCGTTGATTTACTGGCCAGAGATTGTGAGGTGGCTCATACAGAGGTGGGAGATATCATTGTCATAAGGAACTCCGGCGCCTATGGATTTACGGCATCTCCTCTGTTTTTTCTGGGACACGAGACACCCAGGGAAGTACTTGTCGCAGACGGGAAATGCGAGCTTATTAGGGAATCGAAGAGCCTCACGGTTCTGAATTGAGGAGGTGATTTAATGAATCCAATTCTAAAGGCCTCGGAAATTGCCGTTTTTCTATCAGAACCGCTCATAGGGGAGGACCTCGATGTGACTGGTATCGCCTCCATTGATGATGTTAAAGACGGCCAGCTCAGCTTCATCAGAAATGCCGCTTATAAGGAACGAATCGAGATTAGAGCCCTCTTGATCGTTTGCCTTGACAAAGAGATAGATCCCAATAGCAAAAGCAGCTATATCAGGACCGAGAATCCACGCCTGGCTTTTGCCAAGGTTGCAGCCCGATATTTTGAACCGCATCAGTCCCCCGGTATCGCAGAGACTGCCCGGATAGGTCAGAATGTTCACATCGGAAAAAATGTGCGCATAGGGGAGTACTGTGTCATAGGAAACAACGTCTCGATCGGGGACGAATCGGCTCTAGGGCATGGTGTTGTTGTGTCCGACAACTGCACCATGGGCCGACACTGCAGGATAAAATCGAATACAGTGATTGGCGAAGAGGGTTTCGGTTACGAGTTCGAAGATAGGATCCCTGTAAGGGTACCTCAACTCGGTAGTGTGAGAATTGGAGAGCATGTTGAAATCGGCGCAAACTGCCTCATCGTACGGGGAACCATCAAAGATACGGTTATTGAAGATCACGTAAAAATCGATGCCCAGGTACATATCGCCCACAACTGCAGAATTGGCAGAAACACGATCATCACCGCAGAGGCAGAAATCAGCGGCAGCGTGTCGATTGGTGAGAACTGTTGGCTTGCACCCAACTGCTCGATTGTCCAGAAGGTGGAAATAGGGAACAACGTTACAGTAGGAATTGGTGCCGTCGTGTTAAAGAGCATTCCCGACAATCAGAAGGTGATGGGGTTGGAGGCGATAGAGCTCTGGCAGTTGCTAAAGTACAAAAAACAGACATGCTTTCCACCAAAATAGCAAATAGGTTGTTTTTGGACCGTTATGGACGCAGAACTTAAAGATGTAACAAAAAGCTCAAGTGTTGTCTTTCTCGGTAACGTGGGCAAGAACATCTTAGCTATGATCTCGAGTGTACTCCTGGCAAGGCTGCTCGGAGCCGAAGATTATGGAAGCTACGTCTATGTTCTTGCGCTTATACAGCTTTTGAGCGTATTTACCAACCTGGGCATCCATAACGGCATTGTTGCCTTTATACCCAGGCTCAATGTTCAAGGACAGAACAAGGCGGTAAAGGGATTGACCACCTTCAGTTATCTCGTCGTCCTAGCAATATGCTGCATATTTGTCTCTGTTATTTTCGTATTTCGCAATAGTCTCTTCTCGCTCATAAAAAACATCAAGTCCTTTGATCGCATCTTCCCTCTCATGCTTCCCCTGCTCTTCTTTGTTACCTTTAATAATATATCAAAGGGCGTGTTTAGGGGCATTAACAGAATAAAGACCTTTGTTTTTGCTTCGGATATCATACAGAACTCAAGCAAAATACTGTTCTTTCTCTTTTTCTATTTAATCGGCTACAAGCTTTTTGGTGTCATCATGGCCACGTATATGGCAATGAGCCTCAGTTTGATCTTTATCGTTGCAAGACTGCATAAACTGAGAATGCTCGGCAAGCCTCAGAGTCGAGATCGAGTTCACTATAGAGACCTGGTAGGCTTTTCCTTTCCGCTTTTTCTCAACGGCTTTGTGATGATATTTCTGAACAAGACCGATACCTATATGATTGGCTACATACTCTCTTCGAGAGAGGTCGGCGTTTACAACGTCGCTTTCAAGATCTCTGATGTGAGCGGTTTTATACTGATGGCATTCAATACCATGTTTGCCCCAATGATCTCGAGACTCTATCACAGCAATCAACTGGAGAAACTGGAGAGCCTATACAAGAGCATTACGAAATGGATCTTCACGGTAAATGTGGCAACATTTTTTCTGATCATTCTCTTCAACTCTGAGATGCTTAACGTTTTTGGGAAAGAGTTCATATCGGGCAGAGTTACGCTGATTATTCTAGCTACGAGCCAGCTTATTGTGGCCTCGATGGGAACAACAGGAATCCTGATATCGATGACGGGCTATCCCCACTACACGCTTTATATAAACCTGGCTACAGTAATCATCAATGTGGTATTGAACTAC
>CAZLRN010000405.1:0-4466 GCA_964561715.1 uncultured Spirochaetales bacterium | reverse complement strand
GCTTACGGCAATCTAGGAGAAGTGAAATGCCTTGTCAATTCGCGCCTTGCGAGAGTCGAGCGGGATCCGGGATGGCTCGAGCTTCAATTGCTCGAACGTCGATTGCTCGACATCAGTTTCCCAGGCGGTATACAATGAGGCGACAAGGGGTTTCCATTTGAACAGCCGCGAGAGGGTAAAAAAGGCAATACATTTCGAGGGGCCGGATCGTGTTCCCATCAACCACCACACATTGATAGAGGCGTGGCTCAAGTACGGCGACCGTCTCAAAGAGCTCTATGCTCGCTATCCGGCGGACATAGTCTCGTTTGCCTTTCCGAATGAATATGGAGAACGAGTTGGCGAAGGCAAGCGTGACTCCTGGGGTGCCGTATGGGTGCGGCTCGGAGATGATCACAAGGGACAGGTCATCGAGCATCCTCTGGCCGAATGGGAGTCCCTCGATACCTATAAGTTTCCCGATCCTGATGACACGGAGGAGTATGATCGGGTCGCAGAGATGATGCAGTCTGAAGGGAAGGAAAAATACGTTCTCGCGGACGGAGGTACCCTCTTTCAGAGAATGTTCTACCTCAGGGGATTCGAAAATATTCTCATGGATCTCGTCCAGCGAGATGAGAGGGCGCTTTATCTGCGGGATCGCATACTGGATCACATCCTGGGGCGTATCGAGCGTTGGAATCAGATAGGCGTGGACGGGATCTCCATAAGAGACGACTGGGGCGCCCAGGACCGGCTGCTTATTTCACCTAATCTCTGGCGCGAGTTGTTCAAACCGGCGTATAAGGCGATGTGCGAGGCGATTCATGCGGGAGGTGCCGATGCCCACCTGCACACCGATGGATACACCATACAGATCATCCCTGACCTCATCGAAGTGGGCTTCGACGATCTCAATCCGCAGCTTTCTGTAATGGACATGGTGCAGCTGGCCGGAATCGTGGCGGGCCGGGTCTGCATTCGAAGCGATATCGACAGGCAGCATCTGCTGCCCAGGGGAACGCCTCACGAGGTAGAGGCCCACGTACAAAAGATTATAGAGCTCTTCGGAAGACAAAACGGCGGTCTGATCGGAGACGGCGAGATCGCCAGCGATGTACCCCTCGAAAACGCCGAGGCGATGCTGCGAGCTTTCTACGAAAAAGGATAAAAAGAGCGAGGACATCAGCCCTCGCTCTCCGTTTTTCGCGACCTTTCGAGAATCCGCGCGTTACTGCTTGAGGATTCTGTTATACTCCCCGCCGGTCTTGTCGATGAACTCTTCGACAGTCATCCTGCCGGCATACATCCTGTTCATGTTGTTGGTCATAGACTTTCCGCCATAGCAGGCGCCGGCCTTGACCAGCGGCTCTCCGTACTCTGTTGAGGGTGCACGGAAGTTGCCGAGGTTCTTCATGAGCATCTCCAGTGTTCCTTTGAAGTTCCTGGTGATGCGGTGGGACATATAAGCCTCGTTTTCGATAAACTTTGGCCGCACAGGCAGGAGGTGCAGCGGCACAGCAAGCAGGAATTTGGCGTAGCGGTCTCCGGTCATGTAGTGCACAATGAACTCTTTCGCCCTATCGATGTATTTGCTGTTCTTGAACAGAATCCAGATGTTCACCCCACCCCAGAGGTAGACCTTGTTGCCCGGAGTTGCGGGAAGCGGAACGGCGTCGGTCTTTTCGAGCATGTCCGGATTAGAAGCCATAATCCAGGAGGGCAGCCGAGTCGAAAGGAAGAGAGAAGCAGCCCTGCCGGTGTGATAATCCGCACCGGCTTCGGTGTAGCCGGTTCCGATGAATCCCGGAGGAGCGTGCTCGACGCAGTGCAGCAGGAAATTACAGATTTTGACACTGTTATCCCGGTACTTTGTGTGGAACAGGGCCTCGGTTCCTTCCTTGTTGAAGATGTAGCCGCCGTAGTTCCAGGTCATGACGTAGAAGGGAGTCTGCTGGTTGGGATGCACCGCTCCGATTCCGGTGTAGCCGTAGATGTCCGGCGGATTGTGCATCTTGGGAATCAAATCAGCAATCTCCTCGTAGGTGGTAGGCTTGCCCATACCGGCTTTGGCGGCCAAATCCTTCCGGAACCAGTACATGTAGCATCCGGACTGGGTAGGTACGGCGTAGGTCTTGCCCCCCATCTGGCAGGTCTTCATGAGGGTTTTGTCAAAGTCGTCCCCGATCTCTTTGACGACGTCATCCAGGGGTTCGAGCACACCCAGTGCGTAGGCATCCGCCATCTCCTGGGGACTGGTGTAGTACAGATCCGGATTGATGTTGGCACTGATCATCAGCATGGCCTTCTCGTAGGCATCCTCCATGGTGATGTACTCGGGAAAGACCATGGTGTCCGGATACTTCTCCTGAAAGGTCTTGATGATGTAGTTGTCCACATCCACAGATTCCGGATCGGTCTCCGTTGTCATGAACCGGATAGCCTTTTTCCCTTCCGCAGTCTCCTGTGGCTTCTTACCCCCCGCAGAGAGGCTAAAAGCGACCAGGCAGAAAACGATTAGAACACAGATCCACTTTTTCATAGGTACCTCCTAGTTTTAAATATCTCGATCGCACCCGCCGAATTTCGGCAGATACTCTACCAATCTCCGCCCCACCGGCGGAGATAATGCTCAGCCCTTCACACCCCCCGACATCGTCTCAATGAGTCGTTTCTGCACTGCCAGGAAGAAGAGAGCCAGAGGGATAGCAGCCAGAACGCTGAGCGGAAAGATGTACTGCCACAGCACGCCGTGACTGGTCGTAAAGTGCCTCAAACCTGTGGGAATGGTCTTTTTCCACTCGGTGGAGAGAAAGAGGAAGGCAAACACATATTCATTCCAGCACACCATCATGGAGAAGACAGAGCTGGCCACGATCCCCGGAAGGGCCAGTGGAAGAACTATGCGAATCAGAGTCTGCAGACGTGTCGCCCCATCGACGTATGCCGAATCCTCGATGTCGATAGGTATAGTCTGGAAAAACGCCCGCAACAGCCACAGGGTGTAGGGCAAGGTCTGAGCGGAGTAAGTAATAATAAGGCCGATGTGAGAGTCGAGTAGGCCGAGGCGTTTCATAAAAAAGAAAAGCGGAATGCCCACCATTATGGGCGGAAACATATAAACGAACAGAATAGAGTTGCTTATAGTGATTCTTCCTCTGAAGCGGAAGCGGGTCAAACTGTAGGCTCCCAAACAGGAGAAGGCGATACAGATGAAAACTGCTATTACGGAAACATAGGTGCTGTTGAGAAACCATCTGGGCGCATTGGTTTTATTCACCAGATTTATGTAGTTTGTCAGGATGAACTTCTGAGGAAAGATGGTCGGTTCTCTGGCAAACATCTCCTTTTGGGCTTTGAAAGAGGAAACAACCATCCAGTAAAAGGGAAACAGGGAGTACACCAACATGAGAAGGATCACGACAACCAGTAGGCTCTTGAGAGTTATCGATTTCACGTTCGCAGTACTCATTTGCACCGTGCCTACCCTATTTCCCTGGAAGGCTTAAAGGAAACGAGATAGATCGTCGCGATAGTGGCTACTATCAAAAACAGGAAGCTGTTGATCGCCGAACCCTCCCCGACCTGCAGTGCTCCGAAAGCCAGGTCGTAGGCCAATACCGGAAGTGTCGTGGTGACTCCGGCAGGACCTCCGCCGGTAACGATGTGGATCTCTGCGAATTTGTTGAACATCCAGATTCCCCGCAGAAGAATCACAATGAGAAGCACGTTTCTCAACTGGGGAAGGGTAATGCTGAAAAAACGCCTGAAGACACCAGCCCCGTCTATCTTCGCCGCCTCGTAGAGCTGGGGATCGATGGTGGCCAATCTGGCCAAGACGTTCATCACCACAAAGGGGGTATACCTCCACACCACTATCACGATTACGGAAAACATGGCCAGATCGATCGAGCTGAGCCAGAGAATCGGCTCTTTGATGATCCCTGTCTGGAAGAGCATGTAATTTATGATTCCATTGAAATCGAAGTACATCCAGCGCCACGTGAGACACATGCTGATATTGGGCAGAAAAAACGGCAGAATGACGGCTACTCGCACAACTCCACGGAGAGGAAACTCGAGGTTCAACACAAGCGCGAAGGCGACTCCCAGAACAATCTGGCCGAAGAGGCTCCCAAAAGCCCATATGAACCCGTTCTTCAGCGCTTCGAGCACCTCCGGATTCTGCAGAAGCCTCGTGTAGTTGCTTAGCCCGTGCCAGGTTCCTGTCATACTGGCCAGATCAAAGCGCTGGAAGCTTACCAGGAGCGAATACACCACCGGGTATGCCGTAAATACGGCCAGCAGAATCAAAGCAGGTCCGAGAAAGAAAATGCCGAGAGAGGTCTCGTTTCTACGCCTCATCGACATTCTCCGAATCAATGATGTTAAGTGAAGTGTATGTTCTCAGAAAAGACCTAATCATTAAATGTATTGTACTTTTTCTTTTCCACAATATAGGACGGAGCGGCCTTCCTGTCAAGTCC
>CAZLRN010000404.1:0-4478 GCA_964561715.1 uncultured Spirochaetales bacterium | reverse complement strand
CTCCAGGACGCACAACGTTCATCTTTTCCACACCCCTTTCTCTTTAGCTGCTAACAGCGTATTAGCTGTTAACAGCAGGTTTCCTCGGCGAAAGCTCGCCGAGATAGCTCTTGTCCAGATAGCTCTTCCAGTTTTCGACGTACCAACCCAGGATGTTCTGGAATGATTCGCTGGGTATAAAATGCTTGCGACATGATGCCGGATCATCGCCGACCATCTGAATATCACTGCGCTGGAAAGCGCGGACTTGGCTCAGATACCACAGGTAGCCTATAGCACGGGGATCGAAACCCATCATCTCCGCAGCTACGGTGTCAGCGGCCAAGGCATCGGTTGAGGCAACGACCATTCCCGAATTGACAGGCGTCCCCTTTGCGGGCCCTTCGCCTTCCATGCCAACCACCCCGTCGATCACGGCAAGGTCCGGATAGAGCTCCTTAGCGATACGTGCTATCGCCAGGTTGAGGGGTCGGGGATCGTGAGAGAACTTGCCGGGTTGGGGTTCATGCCAGGAGGTGGCGTGTCGATCGGGATTGAGAATACAGCTGATGGCTATGTTCTTGATCGAGAGAGTGACAATGGTTTGGAGGTGTGTTTTCATCCTGGCTACCGAAACGACAAAGCATTCGGTGTAAGACTTCGCTAAGCGGATGGGCGCAGGATTGAGCTCGGCATCGAGACCTTCGAACCGAACAGATTCATCCTGGTTCAAATCCCGAAATTCCACATCATAATCATCACGGAGGGAGAGGTAGCCGTAACGTTCGAACGCCCCCATGGTGTCGGGATTGCTCGTTCCCGTTCCTTCGCCGATAATAAATCGATCCACCCCCCTCTCCTTCAGAAAATCGAGGGTGGCACGCACAGCATCGACTGGAGTCGCAGCCAATACCCGATCGGGGACCACCATGTTGGGCTTCACGAGCACCAGTCTGTCGTCTGGTATCGCCACTTCACCCTTGATCAGCTCGAGTGCCGCCCTAACCGTGTCGTAGCTTTTCTTGCCTGTTTTTAAACCAACCTTTGGCATTTCAGCCTCCTACCCCAAACCCCGGGCTGCATACTTTTTGACATGCCACGCTCCTCAGGCATCTGCCCTGTATTTTTCTAGAACTCTCTCGTCCCATTCGATTCCCAAGCCAGGCTTCTCTGACATATAGATATAACCATCCTTTCGGAAATCCACGGGTCCCATAAGAACATTCTTAAAACTCGTCGGATAGTTCTCCGTTATCAGGCCGTTTTCCACCGCTGCAACACAACAGGATCCCACGTTCGGATTTCCATGGGGCGCCATCTTGAGATGGTTTGCGCTGGCTATTGCAGCAATTTTGAGATACTCGCTGATCCCTCCACAAATGTTGGGATCCGCCTGGACGACCTCAGCTGCTCCTGATTCGATTAGGTCCCGGAATCCCCAACGGGTAAACTCATTCTCTCCCGACGCCACCGGCGTATCCAATACGGCTGCCACCCTTACAGCACCCTTAAAATCGTCGGCATGCACCGGTTCTTCGAACCAGTAAGGGTCATATTTTTCTACCAGGCGCCCGAACCGAATAGCCGTGTTGGCGTCCCATGCGTTGTTGGCGTCGACCATGAGCTCGACCTCCGGTCCAATGGCTTCGCGAACGGCACGAACGCGTTCGGCATCTTCCCGGATTGAAACACCCGGCCATCCGACCTTCATTTTAACGGCACTGAAGCCGTCCGCGATATAGCTTTCCAACTCCGTGCAGAGCTCCTTGAGGCCCTTCCCTTCGGCGTAATATCCCCCGGCAGCGTAAGCCCACACACGATCCTGCGTGCCACCGGCCAATTTCCAAACGGGCTGACCGAGTATCTTGCCTTTGAGGTCCCACAATGCATTGTCGACGACGCTCATTGACACAATGTAGTCGCCTTTGGCTACAGGCTTACGGGTGCGGCCCATGTACATCTTGCCCCAGAGATAATCGATCCTGAGCGGATCCTCGCCTACGAGCTTGTCCCGGATCGATCCCAGTATGGTAACCTGTGTGCCTGCAGAGGCTGACCAGGGCGTCATACCAACTGGCCCTTCATCAGTGTAGACTTCGATTCTCCCTCGACGAGTCTTCGTCGTTTTAATTATGGAGTTCCAGAAGGGTTTCTCTAGCTGTCCGAGATCCACGATAGTTGCTTTTACGTCGGTTATCTTCAAATGTTCCTCCCTGTGATCGCTTCCGCCGGCTCGAGTGATTTGTGAAAGTTTTCCAATTGATTCTGCGTTATTATAGTGCCTTTTCATTGTTTTATAAACGTGTTACCAAACAATAAACCACTGTTTTACTCTTAGAGGAAGATGCAATGTCTAAAGTAGCCTACTTCACCACTTTTTCAAAAGAAGTGATCGATCTGGTAGCCGGCATGGCTCCGGATGGAATCGACGTTACGGGGAAATCCAGCGCGATCGACGAAGCGGAAAAGATAGAGATGGTCAGAGAGGCTGATTTCCTCATGCTGCACGGCGGAAGGCTCTCCGAGCCGGTGCTCCGCGCCGGAAGAGGCATCCGGCTCCTACAGCTGCTCAGCGCCGGATACGACAACATCGATCTGGAGCTTCTGCGTGAGCTCGGCATTCCCCTGGCCAACGTCGGCGGAGCAAACCGTCAGGGAGTCGCCGAGATGGCGATTACACTCATCCTGGCGGTCCTGCGTAAGCTGGCCCAAATGGACCCAGGTCTCAGGGCGGGGCTCTGGAAAGACGCGATGAGCAACGGACTCGACACATTCGAGCTTGCCGGCAAAACGGTTGGAATAGTCGGATTCGGCCTCATCGGCCAGACGGTGGCGCGCCTGTTGCTTGGCTTCGCAAACCGAATTTACGTAGCCGATGTCGTGGAGCATGCCGAAGCCGAGAAGGAGCTGAATGCAAACCGTGTCTCTCTCGACGAGCTCCTTCGCATCTCCGATATTGTGACCTTGCACACGCCCCTGCTCCCGCAAACCCGAGGGCTTATTGGGAAGCGGGAACTCGGGCTCATGAAGCCCACAGCGGTTCTGGTCAACACATCACGTGGCGGAGTCGTAGACGAAGAGGCTCTCACCAAAGCCCTCGAGAGTGGAACGATCTCCGGCGCTGGACTCGATGTCTTCGAAAAAGAACCAGTTGATCCGCGCAACCCTCTTCTAAAGATGAAAAATGTTGTACTATCGCCCCACGCTGCAGGAGGAACCTACGAAAGCTGGCCCCGACGAGCCCGCTTCGCCTATGAGAACTTCGAGCGCGTACTGCGGGGTGAGCAGCCTCTTTCCCTCGTCACAACCTAGGTTTTAGGAGGTAATCCACGATGATCGTTGGCCAGGGTGACTACAGATTCGAGCTCATCGAAAACTGGGCCCAAATTCCGAAAGGATGGGAAGTGGGAGATGCGCCAGGTGTGGCCGTAGACTCAAAAGACCGTGTTTACCTTTTTACTCGATCCGAGCACCCAGTCATGGTTTTCGAACGGGACGGCCGTTTCGTGGGTTCGTGGGGAGAGGGGGTGTTTTCTCGGCCCCATGGAATCACCATCACCAATGCCCAGCTCGCCTACTGCACGGATGACATGGACCACACGGTACGCAAACTCACGCTAGAGGGTGAGCTTCTCCAGACAATCGGCACGGCTAACCAGCCCTCTGACACCGGATATGTGAATGAGGGGGAGCTCTCACTCATGTCAATCAAGAGATCTGCCGGGCCCTTTAACCGTCCCACCAAAGTGGCCGAAGCACCGAACGGAGAGCTCTTTGTAACCGATGGTTACGGCAACGCCCGGGTTCATCGCTTCTCTGCCGAGGGAGAGCTCATGCATTCCTGGGGTGAGCCCGGTGAGGATCCCGGGCAATTCAATCTTCCCCACAGCATATGCATTCTCGAAGATGGCCGTGTGCCTGTCTGTGATCGGGAAAACGGCAGGGTCCAGATCTTCAGCCAGGCGGGTATTTATCTCGACTCCTGGAACATTCCGCGCCCCCAGGAGCTGTGCGTTGATGCTGATCACACGGTCTACATCGCCTCCCGTTACTGCAAAACCGGCGAAAAGACAATGGCCGGAAAAGTCATGACCGATACCAGTCCCGCCCAAGTGAGCGTTCGGGACATGGAGGGCAATCTATTGACCAGCTGGGGCGGGCCGGATCCGGAAGAACCCGCCAGCTTCGCCGGCTCCCACGGGATCTGTCTCGACTCCCACGGAGATCTCTACGTAGCAGAAGTAGCAAAAACCGTGCTGAGTCGAACACAGCGGTACAAGCCCGGGCGAATCCCCATCCATAAGTTTGCCAGAATGTAGCAGGCGATTTCACGTTTGCCCTGCCATTCGTTATTTTTAGGCTACAAATTTCCATCTGCATTGGAGATAAGCTGATAAGCCGACACTCCACACCGCCAAAGGCATCAAAGAGAAGGAATAAATGAATCAGCGCCGATACGCTCTGATTCCCCAAAACCGCTGAACTTTTTTCATTCTGCC
>CAZLRN010000403.1:0-4489 GCA_964561715.1 uncultured Spirochaetales bacterium | reverse complement strand
GGGTAGCGTAGTGGTATCACAGACAAACGGACGCCCCCCGAGACTCTTCACCTTGTCCGCCAAGGCCCGGGCGTAAACCGGCCGCAGATAAGAGGTGTTGTTCCATTCTCCTACATGAATCTTGATGGCGACAATGTCGTTGGGGTTAATCATTTTTTCGAAACCTGCTGCTTCGAAAACGGTGAGCATCTTCGCCACCAAGCCCGTCTGAGGCGAAGTGCTTCGGCCGTCCATAAAAAACACTTTAGAAGCCATAGGGCCCTCCTTGCGCGATTTCCTCTCTAGGTGATTTCGATCCCCGTGTCTTGAATGTGATGGATATGTCAGAATAGCTCCGCTAAACCGGGATGTCAATCTTCCCTGTTCGCGTCGTTTCCACTATACTAGGCGTCTCGAACGGGGTGAGATCTTTCATGAAAACGATCGTTCTGGCAGAAAAACCCAGCGTTGGAAAGGACATCGGCAGGGTACTTGCCTGTCACAGAAAGACAAAGGGATACTGGGAGAGCGATCGATACATCGTGACGTGGGCCATGGGCCATCTGGTAGAGCTGGCCGATCCGGGGGAGTATGACGAACGCTACAAGACCTGGAGCCTGGATTACCTTCCCATGCTGCCCGAACGGATGAAGCACAAAGTCATCCGTAAGACCTCCAACCAGTTCAGAACCATTCAAGGCCTTTTCAAACGACAGGATACCAATCATCTCATCATCGCCACCGATGCGGGCCGTGAGGGTGAGCTGGTGGCGCGGTGGATCATGCGCCTGGGCGGCTGGAAGGGCCCCATCAGCCGCCTCTGGATCAGCTCACAGACTGATGCGGCAATCCGTTCGGGATTCGATAACCTCAAAGCCGGGCGAGACTACGACAATCTCTTCCACGCGGCTGAAAGCAGAGCCGAAGCCGATTGGATCGTTGGACTGAACGTTACCCGCGCACTGACATGCAAACATGATGCCAGGCTTTCGGCCGGGCGAGTTCAAACCCCGACCCTCGCTATTATCATCGACCGGGAGAGAGAGATCGAGGGTTTCACTCCCGAAGCCTACTGGACCATAAGCGCCGACTTGGGCCAATTCACCGCCCAGTGGCGGGGACCCAATGGAGCAACCCGACTGAGAGACTTGAATCGGGCTCGGGAGATAGCAGAAAAAGTTCGCGGCAGCGAAGCCACCGTGGTCGAAGTCAACAGAAAGCAGAGGAGTGAGCCTCCTCCCCTGGCCTACGATCTCACCTCTCTGCAGCGGGACGCAAACTCCAGATTGGGCTTCTCCGCCAAAAAGACTCTCAACACTCTTCAGGCTCTCTACGAGCGCCACAAGATCGTTACCTATCCCAGAACGGACTCCCGTCATATCACAACGGATATCGTTCCCACCCTCAAGGATCGGCTGCGGGCCATCGCCGATAGCCCTTTCAGGCGGACAGTGCAGAAGCTTCTCTCCACCAAGCTGAATCCGGGAAGCCGGTTCGTGGACGACAGAAAGGTAACCGACCATCACGCCATCATCCCTACGGAGGAGAAGGCGAAGCTGGAGGCCTTGAGTGGAGATGAACGAGCCCTTTGGAATCTGGTAGCCCAGCGGTTCCTCGCAGCTCTCATGCCCGCTTACCGTTATGAGAGCATCACGCTCACTCTCGAATCCTGCGGAGAAATTTTCGTTGCCCGCGGGATTCGATCAATCGATAGAGGCTGGAAAGAGGTCTGGGCTGAAGCAGATGACGACGAGCGGGGGGTCGATTCCGACGAGAGCGCCGATGATGAGCACCTCTCTTACCACGACCTCTCTCCCTACACCAAGGGGACAAAGCTGACGGTTCAGAAGGCGCAGGAAAAGCAGGGCTTCACCAAGCCCCCACCTCGATACACCGAAGGGACGCTGCTTGCCGCTATGGAGAACGCAGGTAAATTCATCGACGATAAAGAGCTTAAAAACACAATAGCCGGGTCGGGGATCGGTACTCCTGCCACTCGGGCGGACATCATAGAAAAGCTTTTGGACAATTACTATGTCGAGCGAAAAGGAAAGGAGCTCCTGCCCACTCCCCGAGGCTACGAGCTTCTCGAGCTGGTTCCGGAGCAGCTGCAATCACCGGAGCTGACGGCCCGATGGGAACGGAGACTGCAAGGTATTGCCAAAGGCAGGGAGAAGAGCGGAAGCTTCACATCGGATATCAGGAGCAACACGGAAGAGCTCGTTGCCCAGATAAAACAGAGCAACAGAAAGTACAACCCAAGGAATCCGGCTGGAAAGCCCTGCCCCCAGTGCGGAAAGCCCATGCTCGCAGCTCGAGACAGGCGGGGGAACAGGATTCGGGTATGCGTCTCCTTTTCCTGCGGATACGAAGAGCACGAGGAGACCTCTGATGGCCGACCTCCCAGACTATCGAAGAGGGAACAGGGTCGAGTGAGGGGATTGATCAGGAAATATAGTGACTCCTCGAAGGAAACCTCCACCTTTGGGGATCTCATCAAGGCTTCGAAGGAAAAGAAGAAAAACCGCTAAGGATCTCTCAAAAAAGCTTTAATTCGACGTCACCCTCCCCATGTATGATCGGAACCTCGACCTTCGGCTGGGCGTGCTCTACTCTCCGGATTCGGAAATGATGAGTTTTCTCCCACAAATTGATATGTTGCCTCAAGAGCCCTCTCCGTTGAGTTGAGCTGCAGTGGCCTCCTCAGCTTTAATGATGAAAATGTAAACGAAGCCGTCCTCTCGCCGGTCAAATACGTCATGCAGCTGGCAGCGATTTATGCCTTTTAAGGCTGAAACGCCCGGCTTTGCTCGCCTCTGTCACCCGGCAGATCTAGCAACGCCTGCGCCTCCTTAAGATCGACAGTTTCAAATCCCTCTGTGAACCATGAATACGATTGCCCAAGTAGCTCGCGGGCTTCCTTCTTACCAACCTTCTTTTGACACAGTCGATTTAAGCTAACTGCCGCTCGCAGCTCCGGCAATTTAGCCTGCCGAGCCCCGGCTACTTCCAAGGCTCGCCTGATATACGCATCGGCTTTGTCGTCAGCTCTCCCTTGCGATTGAAGGAGCTCTCCCTTGAGACGATACAACTCCGATTCATACCAGCGTTCTCCTGTTTTTTCCATTTCTGCCAAAGCCTCATCCAATATGGCCAGCGCCTTTTTGGCCTGGCCGCTCCTTCCATAGGCCTCGGCTAAAAGACTTTTGAAATAAGCGCCAGGCACTCTCGCGTCTGTCTCTCGATATTGGGATATTCCCTGCAGGATATATTCAATCCCCTCGGCGGATTTACCTTGCTCTGCCATGCTCCATCCAAGCCAAATAGAACCGGCGGCTAGGTACAGCGAAAAATGCTGCTTGCCAGACAGCCGAATCAACGATTCCGCTTCCTCCTGAACAGCCTGAACCTCTCTACGCAGCTGATACAGACATGCAGCCGAATAAAGGGTTCCAGCCACACCGAAGGGATGAGCGGCCGATCGAGCCTGAACGGAGACCTGTTTCATGACGTCCACTGATTGTTCGGGAAATCCAAGATTCCACAGCGTCAGGGCGAGGTACTGCCTGCAGAAACTCATGGTGTCACCACCAAACAAAAGCTCCTGATAGTGGAGATCCCGATCGTCATACATGCCAATGCCTTTCTCAAGATGTTTGCGAGACTCAGCAAAATCCCCCCGCCAGAAAAGGTTCGATCCCTGGACCATATGCGCCTTTGATAAAAGAATGTTATTTCCTTCCATATTGGCAAGTTTAAGAAGTTGTTTTCCAAGATCGTATGCTTTATTCAATTCTCCCCTTATAAAATGAAATCTGCGTAGACCAAGTAAAGCCTGAAAAAGCTCAGAGCTTTCACCCACCGAATCGCTCAGCTCTCTCGCCCGGGTATACGCCCTTCCCACTTCTGGAGATGCACTGCCCTTCGTCGATAGGAGAGGCAAGCCAATGGCAATCTGAAAATCCAATTCACTCCTGTTTCTTTCAGCGGTTTCCGGGAGAGTCATCAGCGATGCCAGACCGCGAGTCAAAAGATCGATGCAATCCGAGTTAGAATAGTTGATCATGGCTTTGTCGCCAGCCTCGAAAAGATACTCCACGGCTTTTTTCGTCTTAGCGCTCCTCTCATAGTGAAAAGCCAGCTGTTCATAGTACTCGTATAAGCGATCTTGATAGAGATCCTCAATGGTTTCTGCGACCATCAAATGAAGCTCTTCGCGCCATGGCTTCGGGATGCTTTCATAAACGGCTACCTGGATCAGTACATGTCTAAATGAGTATTCCTCTTCGGGGATTGCTCTCTCTTCGAATAAAAAGGCCCGATCCTCCAGTTCCCACAACGCGCTCTCCAGATTTACAGAGCGGCCGGCTACATGCTCCAATACGCTTCTTCGGAAAAGGCGGCCGTTAACCGAGGCGATCTGTAAGACACGTTTCAGCTCATCATTCAGCTTGTCAACACGGCCGAGAATAACGCTTTGCAAGCTTTCTTGAATGATATTCGGTACTCC
>CAZLRN010000402.1:0-4511 GCA_964561715.1 uncultured Spirochaetales bacterium | reverse complement strand
ACACCAAGCACGAGACAGGAGAGACGATCCTTCTCTCCGCCAATCAGTACGCCGCCGCCCAGAGCCCTGTCTTTCAACCGCTGGTGATGCCAACGAACAAATCCGATAGGCTTCTCGAAGAACTGGAGTTCCAGAAGCTAACAGTCAGCAGTGCCGCTAAAGTCGGAGAAGCGGCAGCCGAAGAGGCACCCGGAGTCGAGGGGGCGGCCGAAGAAGCCGCAGAAGAGGTAAAGAAACCAAGTGGATTCGAGTTCCTCAGCTTCGATATCGGTGCTCTCACGGTTGGTGACGACACCTACGCCAAGGCGGTGCTAACTCCGTCCCTGACAATAGGAAAATTCACAGCAGGCTTCTACCTTCCTCTTATCTACAGTACCGATGTTTTCGACGCGGGGGATTGGTATAAGCCTAAGGGAAATAACGAGTGGTCCTTCGGAACCGATCAGGGAGGAGAGCTCGGGCCGGTGCTGAAAGACCTGGCGATCGATCTGGCCCTTAAAATCGAATACATCCAGTGGGGGGATCCTAGAGATTCCTTCTACCTACGTGTCGGCAGCATCAATAGCGTGACCTTGGGTCACGGATTGGTCATGCGCAACTACGCCAACGATATTGATTTTCCGGCGATACGTAGACTCGGTGTCAACATCAAAGCTGACTTCGATAATGCAGGTTTCCAGACGGTGCTGAACGATCTCACTGAACCTGAGATTTTTGGAGCGAGAATCTATTCACGCCCGGCGGCTCCCGGATTTCCTATGGCAATCGGAGTGTCGAGCGCCGTTGATCTCGATCCGGCCGGTGACCTACCCGATATCGTCGCTGACTCGATCGGAGATCCTGTTCTCATGACACTGGGATTCGATCTGGACTATCCCTTTGTCGATAGTGAGTCTTCGAGCTTTGTTCTTTTTGCAGACATAGCAGGCATGATTCCCTTTTTCAGAAATAGCGGTACCGGTCCATTCAGTGGGATTGGCGCCGGTCCCGGTTGGGATTCGTTCATAAGCTTCAGCCCCTTCGGCTTCAGAAACATCGGAACAGCCGTCGGCGCCCTGGGCTTTTTCGGCCCTGTAGACTGGCGACTCGAATGGCGCCTCTCCAAAGGGGCTTTCAAGCCGCAGATGATAGACAATCTCTACGAGCGATCTCGAGCCAGCTTTGCGCTCAAAGCAGCAGAATATGCCAATGATCCGACAGGATCCGATTTGGATGCTATTGTGATGGCTATTTACGGCGAAATAGGCTATACGATGGAAAAGATTTTTGCCGTCGAACTAGGCTATCTTTTCCCCTTTTCCACCTCCGGCGGATTCGGCTGGGACGAAGAAGATTACCTGCACTTTGGAGCCTCCCTCTTCAAAGGAGCCATAGGGGGATTCCCGATCGGAGCCTCGATCTCCTATGATCGGAATTACTTCTTGTCTATGCTCCTGCCCCCCCATGAAACCGACGACGGTAGGGAACTCTCCCTCTTCGACGAATTTTCAGTCGTTCAGGCCAGCTTGATCTATGGTGCATCGGATAACATCGATATCATTCTTCTTGTTACGATGACAGCCACTAGAGATTCAGAGGGCAACATCGAGTACGAAAGCAATTTGACACCCAAGGTATCAACAACCTTTACAATCGAAACTCACGTGCGGTTCTAGAGGTCATGCCGCAAAACGATTCTTCCCGCCGATCAGCCGGGAGCTCTCACCGCAGTATCAGCGTTCTCACAGATGATGTCGTCAAGAAAATAGCGGCCGGAGAAATCATTGAGCGACCCTTTTCTATCGTGCGCGAGCTTCTCGACAATTCTCTAGACGCGGAGAGCTCGGAAATCACTCTAGTCATCGAGAGGGGAGGCCTTGATCGCGTCCGCGTGATCGATAACGGCTTTGGGATGGAGAGAGACGACCTCGCTCTCTGTTATCTGCCGCACTCTACCTCGAAGATACTGAATGAGGACGACCTTCTGCGGGTAACGAGTCTCGGCTTTAGGGGTGAGGCCCTTTCGAGCATAGGCATGTGCGCCCGTCTGGAGATCACCAGCAGGCCGCAAAGCGCTCCTCACGCCTACAGGCTGATCATCAGGGGCGGAGACGTCCAATCTATGCAACCCTCAGAAGGCAATGCCGGAACGATTGTCGACGTCACAGAGCTTTTCTCTTCCATGCCGGCTAGAAAGCAGTTTTTACGAAGCGTGAGTGCAGAAACAACGATGTGCCGTTCGGTCTTCGTCGACAAGGCGATTGCCTTTCCGCATATCGGATTTCGTTTTATAACGGACGATCGCGTACGTGATAATTTTCCCGCCCAGGATGTCGTCGACCGAATCGTCACGGCCTACGGTAGTCAGCTCAAAAACGCCCCCCTCCATGAGATTGGCATGGATGAAAAAGGCGTTAGACTTCGCATCGTGCTAGGCGAGCCGCATCTGAACAAAAGAGACAGGAAGCTCATGCAGCTCTTTATCAACGGGCGAAGAGTGCAGAACTACTCGCTTCAACATGCTGCCGAGTACGCTTACTCCGGTTATTTGCCAGGAGGCCTTCATCCCGTTGTGTTTGTCTTTCTCGATATCGATCCCGCTCTCGTCGACTTCAATGTTCATCCCACAAAGAGAGAGGCTAGAATTGCCAACCTCTCGCAAATTCACCGAATGATCACAGATTGCTTACTGGGATTTCTAGCTTCGTTTGATCTGAACCGATCCTCGAAGAAGCCTCAACACATAGTCTCTGGGGGCGACAAAACAATCGATTCGGAAAATATTCCGGGTCTCGAGGCGGACATCGAGGCTTCCCCGAATTCCGGAGTGTTGTTAAAAACCAGATTATCGGCTTTGACCACAGGCGTGCCGTATTCGGCTCAGTTTTCACCTCCCAACCAACCGGGCGGCGAATTTAGGTATCTAGGGCAGATATTCGGCGTGTTCCTGCTGGTCGAGTGGCAGGAGAGTTTTTATATCATTGATCAGCACGCCGCTCACGAAAAAATACTCTACGAACGTTTCAAGAGCAGCGCTAAGGAGATACAAGATCTTCTCTTTCCCATCTCTTTTGACACCTCGCCACGCGAGAAAGACGAAGTAATGAAAAGGATCTCCAAGCTTTCGGATATTGGGATTAAAATCGAACAGGTTGGAGATCAAACATTCGAAATTGTATCACTCTCTATGGAGCTGCTCTCGATCGGAGAGGGAGAACTCATCGAAGTTATCAAAGAAACAGGAAGGCCCTTTGAGCAGATCGAAGATGAGATACTCAAGCTTGCGGCCTGCCGTGCAGCCATCAAAGAGGGCGATACCCTGGATCAGGCCGCAGCCAGCGAACTGGTTCGAGGCGCCTTTGGCCTAAAGAACGCACGCTGTCCCCATGGTCGTCCAATCTGGCATCACTTAAGTCGGGAAGACCTTTACCGTCTCGTAGGCCGCATATAGGCTCACGCGACTCCTTTACAGCTTTGACAAGAGGTCTCTCACCTCACTTGCTTTGGGGTAATCGGGTTTTCTTGATAGCAGATTTTCGAGGAGCGTTCGAGCTGTGGCTTTGTCGCCGCTTTTGACGAGCACCTTCGCCAGTTGGTAATAGGCATCCCAGTAGCTGGAGTCAATCTTGATTAGCTCGGAAAGCACTTTTATGGCATCAGAGTCTCTTTCGATCTGCATATAGGCTAAACCCAAATTGTAACGCGCCTCCGTAGCACTTGGTTTCAACATGATCGCCCGCGAGAGGTATTTGATGCTATCTTCGTAATGCTTCTGATGGAGATATACATTACCGAGGTTATTGTTGGCCAGATAGTTATCAGGTTCCAGCTGATAGGCGCGAAGAAGCAACGGCTGCGCTTTGTCAAACAGCCCGTTTGAGTCGTAAAGCCCTCCGAGATTGATAAGGGGATCAACGTAACTAGCATTTAAGCTGAGCGCGTTGAGATAAGCATTTATTGCCTCGTCCGAATCACCCAACTGTTCATGAATATAGCCTACCTGGAAATGAAAAAGCTCCGAATCGCTCTCCAACTCCGCTGCCCGCTCAGCGTAGGGAAGGGCCTCTCTGAAGCGGCCCTGTTTGACGAGGGACTGCGACATGTTGTATTGGGTGATGCTGCTATTGGGATCCAGGGAGACGGCTGTCTGCAAATGGCTTTCTGCTTCACGATACTCGCCCAAGTTCATCAAACAGACTGCGAGTTTGCGGTGAAACGCTGTTTGGCGTGGATTATAGCGGACAGCATCTCGATAGGAATTGGCGGCTGCCTTGTAGTTCTCTTTTTGAAAATAGATCTCGCCGATCTCGTAGTATCCTTCAGAGAGGTTCTGTTTTATGGAAACAGACTTTTCGAATGCAGAGAGAGCATCATCGGGCCTGCCAAGCTTGAGCAGAGTCTTGCCCAATCGATACTGAGAGGCGTGGTAGTTGGAATTCAGGGCTATGGATTTCTCAAATGAGTTGCGAGCCTCGGCGTATCTTGCGGTGTTGTATTGAATTTTTCCCAGGCGGTACAAGGTCAGGTAGTCA
>CAZLRN010000401.1:0-4530 GCA_964561715.1 uncultured Spirochaetales bacterium | reverse complement strand
AGCCTGCATACCACGTCCCGGGAGGAGAACTCCTCTTTTCTCACATAGATCTCCCCTGCCAGGAGAACCTTTTTTGCCTGGGAGAGAGGCTGGCGTAGTTTCACACTGCTCAGGGCTTTGGCTGCGCTGCGCAGCACAGCGTACAGATCAGACGGCCGATCTTGGATGCAGGCGACGATTTTTTTCATCTGTTCGTCATAGAGCTCTATGGAGTGGTCTGGAGACTCCGCCAGAACGCAGATCGCGTTGCGAATATCATCCATAACGTCGGCCACGATAAGAGACTTGACCAGAGTAATCGTGTTCAGCGTTCCGATCCCGGCGAAGCTATTACCTGAGGAGAAGGTGAGCATTGTCAGGTTGGGGATCTTCTTTTTCTCTATGAGCCTTTGAAGAAAGATGTAGTACTGACAGAAACGGCAGCTTCCGATCGAAGTGGGCATGAAGTACAGGAGCATCTCATCGGGATTCTTTCGAGCTCTCTCATACTCGAGCATAGACCCTGTTACCAGAATGAGAGGGAGGCATTCTTTGCAGAGAGTATGCTTTCGCCCCAGCATGAGGGTATTGAAGTCCGGCGGATCGACAGGTTCGCAGTTGAAACCGAAATTTCTCATGGCTGCTGAGCCAAGCTCGACCGTTGCCCGTCCCATGGACGGCAGCACCAATTTGATCCGGGGGTCTTTGACAGAAAGCGAACCCCCGTCGCTGCTTATATAGCGGTAACCTTTGCCAACCTTGACGACTCTTGCCGGTTTGAACGCTTTGTCCTCGGATTTGTCTTTGATTCCTAGCGTTACGTAGCGTTCGACGATGTCCAGAAACGCTTCTACCCTGGTATTGATTCCGGCATCGGCACTGTGGGAGTCAAGCTCCAGGGTCAGCGATGGTTTAGTTTTCATAATGTCCCGAAAGTACGTTAGAATTATGCTGTCAGGGCCGCAGCCAAAATTCGTTACAAAGACCCCGAAGAGCTGAGGATGTTTCTTTACGAAATGGGTGGCCTTGATGATCTCCTGGCAGGTGGCCCAGGCCATATTTTCGATGCAGTCCTCATCGTCATAGCGAAGACAATCGAAGGGAACAACGTGCACGCCCCTAGAGGCGAACTTGCGGGGAATACCAAGATTGGCCTCGTCAACATAGGCGTTGTAGGGCCTTCCAAAGAGGACGACGGCGATTTTTGATCGATCCTCCTCGAGCTCCTCCAGGAGGCGGTCTCCTATCGTTTTTCTCTCCTCGAGAAAGCTCTCGAACTCACCGACCGCAATTTGGTATGCGATTCTCGACTGTTCCCTGCTGTACGACAGACGCAGCGCCACCTCGGCGAACCGACTCTCCATCGTGTACCAGCCCTGCGAGAAATCGAGGATCGGGCTGATGAGCTTTTCGTGGGTGTCTCTGAAGACGCTTCGAAAGCAGTATGGCTCGCCCTCCGCCATGATGCAGACATTTGGATCTCCCGTGTTGAAACGTCCTCCTGGCGGAACGTAGAGCAAAGCGACGTGGGGAAGAAAGATGTAATCCGAGTTCTTGTAGAGAAGATTCTGAAATACGCCGTGGGCGATCTCTACAGGATAGCAGAAAGAGGATGTGACCTTTTTGCAGCCCTCAGGATCGACACCGTCGGAGAGAACCACTCCGCAACGGAGTCCCTTGAAGAAGTGGTAATAGAGGGGAAAGAGAGTATTCACATAGAGAGACTTTGGTATTCCGATCAGCGGTCCGTCCTGATCCTTGGGGCGAGGATCGGCTTGAGAATGAGGTCCTTCGCAGCGATCGAAGACGAGATTCTGCCTACGGGCGACCAGATCGTAGGGTTGGGGATCGATGGACAAGTTGTGAACGAGGTTGTAATAGCGATTGCAGGCGCCGCCAAAGGTGTAATTTTTGCCCTTTATCTTGATGATGCTGATTCGGCATGCCCGGTCACAGTTTTGACCCTTTCCCGAGCAGGTAAATTTCTTTCCGTAAGCGACTTCTCTTGCAGCGAGTTCCTCGAGCTCGTATCGTCTCTTCTCGAGAAGGCCTGCGGCGAAACGATTCTTGATCTCCAGAGCGACGCCGAATGCTCCCATTAACCCTGGTTCTGGGGGAACGATGATCTCCTTGTCGAGGAGTGTTGCCATGCCTAGGGGTACGGCGCGGTTGTAGCAGACGCCTCCCTGCATGAAGATCCGCTCGCCAATTCTTCGCTGCCCTTTGACCCGATTGTTATAGTTCATGCAGATGGAGTAAACGAGGCCTGCTACGATATCTTCTATCTCGACATTTTCCTGAAGAGCGTTTTTGATGTCGCTGTTGATGAAGGCGGCGCACTGATCGTTGAAATTCGGAGGGTGGTTCCCCCGAAGGGCGATGGCCTCAATGTCCCGAAAATCGATATTGAGGCTCTCCTTCGCCGCCTCCTCCAGAAATGAACCTGTGCCAGCAGAGCAGGCTTCGTTCATTGCGTAATCACAAGGAACTCCATTGACGAGGTAAATATATTTAGCGTCCTGACCGCCGATTTCGAGAATTGTATCGACACGGGGATCGAAATAGGCGGCAGCGGCGGCGTGGGCCAGAATCTCTGTGATGATGCCGTCGGTCAGAGCGTGCAGACCTGTGATCTGGCGCCCCGATCCCGTGACCCCCAACCCGATTATATTAACGGATTTGCCGGCAAGCTGACCGGCCATCTCGGCATAGCACTCTCTTGCAGCCCTCACTGGATTGCCGTTTGTTCTCAGATAGACAGAGGCAATTACGGCGTTGTCGGCCGTCCGCAGGAGAACCGATTTTGTGGTGGTGGAGCCTACATCGAGGCCGATGACGCACTCCTCGCCTCCCTCAGTTTTGCTGATTTCGAACTCATGAAAGCTGACGCGGTGAGCGGCATCGCGGAGAGGTGGAAGAGCCGTGAAGGAGGAGATTTTTGAATCGAAGCGCACAGTATCGATCTGCCGCATCTGCCTTTCGCGGGCACAGATGGCAGCTCCCAATGCTTCGAAATAGTCTCGCTCTTCGGGGATTATCGGGCGATCCATCTTTGTTCTGAGCTGCTCCATGATATAGGAGTTGCGTGTAACCCCGCCTACCAGAAGGATAGGGCCGTTGGGAAGCGACTGGGCGAGTTCGAAGATCTTCTCGGCTACCATGCGCCCCAATCCGGCTGTCACCTGCCCGATTGGTATTCCCCTGTTGAGCGCATGGGTGCAGTCACTCTTGCAGAAAACGGAGCACCGTCCCGATACGTGGAAGGGTTCCGAGTTGTGGGCCAGCTCGATCGCTTCGTCCAGCGAGATGTTCATTCTTCTGATCTGTTGGAGGAAGAACTCTCCGGTCCCCGATGCGCATTTGCTGCCGGTTCGTACTCCTGTGATGTGTCCATTCTCATCCAGCTCATACACGACGAAATTTTCGCTTCCGAGACTGATGAGGGCTCGCAGGGGCTCGCCGTTTCTCATCCTGTAGTTTCTGATGGCGTGCTCTGTGGCTTCGGGCTCTGTGATGGTGAGCTGATTGATCGAGTCTTTGGCTTTGCGTCCCGTGACGCAGACATAGTCGTGTTTAGGGAACGCCGGGGAGGTCAATATCCTTAGCAGCGTCTCTTTGGGATTCCCATCGTGCAGGTGCACCGAGGTTTCTAGCACCGTAAAGGCCGCCCCGCCTTCAATGCGCGAGTTACCATCCTCTTTCCACTGCAGGGATACGATTTTTACTGTTGCTGCCCCTAGGCAAATTCCCAGCGACTTTGGCATTTCGCTACACCTCAGGATCGAAGTGACTAGCATCGACATACTGGCACAGAATCGTAGGTATGAAAACCGGTTTGTGATGGGTTCTGGGTGGGCTACCCGATAGGAGTCCGCGGAGGAGTACGAGTTGGCAGCGTTTATCGCTCTCCTCCAATAGGAGCGCCGCAGGCCTGATGGGGATCAGCGATTGGAATCCTTGCTAGTATCCTTGCCGGCTTCGGTAGCTGAGTCGGCGGCGTTTATCGGCGCTCCGGAGCGGGGATTTCTGTTGCTTTTCAGTGTCTCTCTTACAAGGAAAAAGGCCGCAGCGCCTCCTGCGCCGATACAGGCTGTGACAAAGGGGCCAAAGGATAGGGTAAAGGCCTGGGCAACCATTCCGATGATGATGGGGCCGGAGGCGGTTCCGACATCTCCTATGAGCCGCCAGACGCCGAGAAAATCGCCGGTTTCCCGGTCCGGAGCCAGATCGGATCCGATAGTCATAATGAGACCGCTGCTGAGACCGTTGCCGATTCCTGCGAGAAATCCCACCAGAAGGAGGGCTACGAAGGAGTGGGTCAGTGGGACCAGGGCCATGCCCAGCGAAAACAGAAGAAGCGCCGGAACACCGGCGTATTTGCGGCCCCAATGGTCCATGATCCATCCGGCTGGGTAAAAGAGTGCCATGTCCACAGCCGAAGAGAGTCCCATGACGATCCCGATCGCGGCTACATCCAGACCGATGGCATCTCCCCAAAGAGGAAAGAGGATCTGTCGGGCCGCTCTCAGGAGCTGCAGCGCCAGTACCGCC
>CAZLRN010000400.1:0-4531 GCA_964561715.1 uncultured Spirochaetales bacterium | reverse complement strand
GGGGAGCTGTTGCCAACAGACACTCTGACCGAGGAGATCCTCATGCTGCCAAAAGCCCTTGAATATTACAGGGATTCAAAATACCTCATACCACTTTTGGGGAACCTGGTGGGGATTCTGCCACAGGAAGCGGTGCACTTGGGGCTCTCGGCTCTTTGCCATGAAGGCCTGAGCCAAAGCGGGCTTCGCGGAGGCCACTGCGGTGGAGGAGACAATTGGAACTGAAAAACCAGAAACTCAAGGAGGAGCCCTTTTTTGAGGAGCGAAAGCTGGTACTCAATGGATGGCCCACCGGAGCTGCTGTAGACCTGGAAGAAGCCATCCGCTATCAGAGCTCTCTTGCCGAATCAAAGGTTTTTTCCAGAGTGTTGAGGGAGGCCGAAGCAGAGGGGCGCGTGCTGCTCCAACCCAGAGCGGGTGTCGCCCTGGTAGACGAGCAGATAGAGCTCCTGCGCTATCTGGAGGAAGGTGCTGATCTCCTTCCTACCACCATTGACGCTTACACCCGTCAGAACCAGTACCAGGAAGCCGAAAAGGGAATTCAAAAATCTCTGCAGGCCGGACGTTCACTTCTCAATGGTTTTCCGGCGGTCAATCATGGGGTTAAAGAGTGCCGCCGTCTGATCGGGAGTGTAAGCAAACCCGTCCAGGTCCGGCATGGAACCCCAGACGCTCGCCTCCTGGCAGAAATCTCGTTGGCTTCGGGCTTCACGGCTTTCGAGGGCGGCGGGATCTCCTACAATATCCCCTATGCCAAAAACGTGCCCCTAGAGAAATCAATCAGGGATTGGCAGTACGTGGATCGTCTTGTCGGATTGTACGAGGGGAGGGGAATCTCCATCAACAGAGAACCCTTTGGTCCTCTTTCGGGAACCCTGATTCCCCCCTTTCTCAGTCATACGGTAGCCCTCATCGAAGGGCTGCTGGCCCTGGTTCAGGGTGTGAGATCGATCAGCCTGGGATACGGCCAAGCCGGGAACCTGATCCAGGACACAGCGGCGATTCACAGTCTGAGAGAGCTGGGACACGAGTACTTCAGGGAGGCCGGATTCGACGATTACGAGCTGACCACGGTGTTCCATCAATGGATGGGAGGATTCCCGGAAAACGAATCCCAGGCTTTTTCCGTCATCTCCTGGGGTGCAGCCGTAGCGTCCTTTGCCGGCGCCACCAAGGTCATAGTCAAAACACCCCACGAAGCCATGGGAATTCCCACAAAGGAGGCGAACCTCGCCGGTTTGAAGTGCACCCGTCAAATGATCAACATGCTTTCAACTCAATCTCTACCGCAATCCAGAAAACTGGAAGAGGAGATAGCCGTTATCAAGGAAGAGGTCAATACCGTGATGGAGAAGGTCTGTGAACTGGGTAGCGGGGATATGGCCGTCGGCGCCGTGCGGGCCTTCGAAGCTGGAGTAATCGATATTCCTTTCGCCCCTGCGGTATGCAACAACGGGAAGCTTCTTCCAATAAGGGATAATGAGGGCTTTATCCGTCTGTTCAAACCGGGAGCTGTGCCTCTCTCTCCCCGGGTGGAGGCCTTCCATCGGGAGAGGATAGCCCAAAGGGCAAAGGCTGAGGGGCGGGAGGCGAGCTTTCAGATGGTCATTGACGATATCTACGCCATCAGCAAGGGGCGTCTTGTAGGGAGGCCCAGATGACAATTGAGAGAGCCGTTTTTACCCCTGGAAAAGGCGCCTTTTTCTTCGACGATCAGGCTGCCATAAAGGGAGGGGCTGTCCAGGATGGATTTGTCTACCGAGGCCATGCGATCACTCCAGGATTTAAGCGAATTCGACAGGCCGGAGAGGCGATTTCTGTCTGCCTCCTTTTGGCCGACGGCCAGATGGCCCTCGGCGACTGCGTGGCTGTGCAGTATTCGGGCTCCGGGGGTAGAGATCCCCTGTTCCTGGCTGATGAGTATATCCCTCTGCTCGAAAACCAGATCCGCCCCATACTGGAGGGGCGGGATCTAGGTTCTTTCAAAGATGCTGCCAAAGAATTGGATCAGCTCCGCATCGACGGGCGGAGGCTACACACCGCCCTGCGCTACGGGCTCTCCCAGGCATTGCTCGATGCTACGGCCAAAGCGCAGGCGAAACTGATGACCCAGGTTATTGCCGACGAATACAATCTGCCTTTGATCCTCGAAGGAGTGCCCATATTCGCCCAATCGGGAGATGACAGGTATGAAAACGTCGACAAGATGATCCTCAAGGAGGCCGATGTGCTCCCCCACGGGCTAATCAACAACGTGGATCAAAAGCTGGGACGCCGCGGAGAAAAACTGGAGTCCTACGTGCGGTGGCTGACGAAGCGGATCCGAGAGCTGCGATTGCGGCCAGAATATGAGCCAGTTCTGCATATTGACGTCTATGGGACTTTGGGCATGATCTTTGACTACGATCCCGAGAGGATCGTCGCCTATCTCAGCGAGCTGGAAAGAGCCGCCGGGGAGTTTCAGCTCTATATCGAAGGACCTGTAGACATGGGGGAAAGGGAGAAACAGATAGCTGTTATGCGCTCCCTTATGGAAAACCTCCAGCGGCTGGAATGCCGGGTCAGAATCGTCGCAGACGAATGGTGCAACACCTTCGAAGACATAAAGGCCTTTGCAGATGCCGGAGCCTGTCATATGGCGCAGATCAAGACCCCCGATCTGGGGAGTGTGCACAATATCGTGGAAAGCATTCTCTACTGCAAGAAGGCCGGTGTCGAGGCCTATCAGGGGGGAAGCTGCAACGAGACGGATATCTCAGCCCGCGTTTGTGTGCATATCGCCATTGCTGCCCGGGCCGAGCGCATGCTGGCCAAGCCGGGCATGGGATTTGACGAAGGCTATTCGGTGGTTCGCAACGAGATGGAACGAACATTGGACCTATTGAGGCTGGAGACGGGAGGCAAGCCATGTTGACAATGCCCATAAAGGACAATCTGGTTTACGCCACGTATTACGCTCCTCGGGGAAGGAAACGCCTGTATACCCTGGCCAGTGTGCTCTCCATGCGCTATCTCTATCCCACCGATCTATTGATCGGCGTAATCGGCGGTGAGGGTTCCGGCAAGTCCACACTGATTCAAGGTCTCTTCCCTGGTTTGGAGCTGACAAACGATGACGAGGGCGTCAACGTCAATCCCACTCCGATCTTCGATTTCTCCGAAGACGATTTTTTCTCCGCCCACACCTTCCATCTCGACATTCGATACGAATCCGCTTTCCGCCAGACTTTTGAAATCGTCGACGCAATCAAAAGGGCCATTGACGATAACCGACGGGTCGTGGTCGAGCACTTTGATCTCATCTACCGACACCTGGGTATGAACGCCCAGGTCATTTTCGGCATCGGAGAAGACGTGCGCGTCTACAGGCCTTCCATATTCGGTCCGCTCCCGGAGCAAATCAAACAAATAACCGATGAGTCTTTGAGATTTCGCCTCATGACCCACTCAGCCGAAGACCTGGTTCAGTACGTTCTCGGCAGGGATTACGGTGTTGTTCCTGATGTCCTGCATTCCGATGTCCGTCACGGATTTATTATAGGTTTTCCGGAGAAGCCGGACACGGACCTGCAGGTCCTGGAGGACAAGGTCAAGGCCCTGATTGCCGCCAATGTGCCTATCAGGCCAGACAAGGGGGACTACATCCGCGTGGGAGAGGACAGGGTCTATTGTACGGGGAAACGCATCCACGTAAAATCTTCTTCGGAGATCGAAAACTTCCGGCTTATCAAGGAGTACGTCTATGATCCTCATTCCCGGCAATATCTGCTTGTCGGGATTGTGGGCCGTGAGGAAATCGATGGATTCGATGAGGCTGCCTTTGCTCAAAAGGACACCTGAGATTCAAACGTGAGGGTTTCCCTAACCCGAAAGGATGGACCATGAGGGAGATCGCCTACGAGCAGGCTGTTCGGGCCGTGGAAGAGCTCTGTCTCGAAGCTGCCTTTGATCTGCCGGATAATGTCGTGCAAGCCCTACACCGGTCCCTGGAAACGGAATCGTCTCCGTTGGGGCGATCTCTCTTGAACCAGATTCTCGAAAACGCCCAGATTGCCTCGCAGCACCGAAGGCCGCTCTGCCAGGATACCGGCAGCGCGGTGTTTTTTGTAGAGATGGGCTGCGACGTCAGATTGGACAGGGGCACCATCGTGCAGGCAGTGAACGAAGGAACCCGTTTGGGATATCAAAAAGGGTATCTGAGAAAATCCATTGTGGCGGATCCTCTCTTTGACAGGAGAAACACCGGCGACAATACACCTCCCGTGGTCCACATCGAGGCGATTAGCGGCGACAAGATTACGATTCATATTGCGCCAAAGGGAGGAGGCTCGGAAAACATGAGCCGGATCGCCATGCTGAAACCCCTGGCCGGTCGCGAAGGTGTGGTAGAGTTCGTCGCGGAAACCGTCGTGCAAGCCGGAGGCAATCCCTGCCCGCCCACCGTCGTTGGCGTGGGTATAGGGGGAACTTTCGAGAAGGCCGCCCTGCTGGCCAAAAAGGCCCTGCTCCGTCCAACAGGCGAAGCTAACCC
>CAZLRN010000399.1:0-4535 GCA_964561715.1 uncultured Spirochaetales bacterium | reverse complement strand
GGAGCCCAGGCAGCCCTTTACACACAGTATGGGATCAAGAAATACCCGCTGGAGAAAAAGATGTTCGGCGTCTATCCCCATTACCTCGTCAAGCAGCACTTAAAGCTCTTCAGGGGATTTGACGATATCGTACAGATTCCGGTGTCGAGGCACACCGAGACCCGGAGGGAGGACATCGAGAAGATCGATGATCTCGAAATCGCCCTCGATTCGGAGGAAGCGGGCGTATGCGTCATTGTCTCCAGGGACCAGAGGCAGATCTACATAACGGGACACCCGGAGTATGAGCCTCTGACGCTGCAAAACGAGTACGAGAGGGACCTCAAGAGGGGCCTTCCCATCGAGTTGCCTGTCAACTACTATCCTGACAACGATCGCTCCCGAACACCCCTGGTATCCTGGCGAGCCAATGGTAATCTGCTCTATCAAAACTGGGTGAACTACTATGTGTACCAGGAAACACCGTACGATCTGAATCAGCTCAAGTTTATATACCCCAAAGCCCCTCAGCGACTCCAGTCGAGATAGCCAAAGCTCAGCGGCTTTTGCCGACAGGCTCAGGATCGATCCTTCCGTCTCAGCTCCAGTCCTCTCTCTATAGCGAGCTGCAGATTACGCATATTCTCTTGCAGAGAGCGCTCCCGGTGGAAGAGGCTGCTCGTACCTGCAACGAGGATATCAGCTCCGGCCGCGACTATATTGGGAATGTTCGAAAAGCTCACATTTCCGTCGACCTCGATCGGTAGATGCAATTCTCGACTCTCGAGCCACTGCCTTGCATCTCGAATCTTCCTGATAGCCGAAGGGACAAGCTTCTGGCCGGCAAATCCGGGATTGACGGCCATCAACATGACAAAATCCATTGTTTCGGTGACATATTCGAGAACCGAGAGGGGAGTCGCCGGATTGAGTGCCACACCCGCGGACATGCCGCTCCGTTTGATCAGGCCGAGAGTGCGGTCCATATGTAGAGCGGACTCGGCATGCACGGAAACCTGCTGCACTCCAATCTCAGCTAGCCAGCCGACAAAGAGATCATTGTTCTCCACCATGAGATGAACGTCAAAGGGGAGGTCAGTCAGTTCACGAAGCTGCCTTATCAGCTCCAATCCCAGGGGCATGTTCGGCGTAAAATGGGCATCCATCAGATCAAAATGGAGAAAGTCCATGCCCAGCCCTTCGAGCTCTCGTACCTGCTCCTCCAAATGGCAGAGATCGGCACACATAACAGAAGGTGAAATCCTGACAGAACGGGAAGAACCTTGCGCATCATCCGGAGAGTTTTTTGACGAAAGATGAGAGGATGCCTCCTCGTCAGACTCAAGCAAAAGCTCGGAGGTGAAGACGTCATTTAGGTAGCGCAGAGATTCCCTGAGCGCGTCGCCTAAAAGATAATCCGAATAGTCCCTGCCCCGCTTTAGCCCATCAAACTCGAAATAACCGACAATTTGATCCACGGGAATCTCGTCGCTTCGGCTTAAAAGCAGATCTCTGAAATCCTCTACCCGTATGATTCCATAGCTCCTCTGCTCTTTTGAGAATCCAAAGGTCTCCCGAAAGAGGCTGTCGGTGTTTTTAAGGTGTACCTCGTGGAGGTAGGGTAGAGAGGCCTCGAGAAGTTGCATTCCATCGAAACGCACGACTCCGTTTTGATCGGCGTACCCGTGGGCCACATCGAAACACAGACCAAATCGCGCGGTTTTCCCCGGATGGCTTTCGTGGTGTTCATTCAGCTCCCGCAACATGTCACCGATCTCCTGCGGGAGAGTAGGCGGTTCTGCAAGAGACGACATGGGCTCGAGACACAGCGTGGTGATTCCTCTCTCCCGGGCATATTCCATGAGATCCTTCATACGCTCCAAATAGAGCCTGACCCCTCGATCCTTTATATCCATTTGATCCCGTAGTGCGGCTCCCGCATTAGAGCCGACGGACAGAGCCCCCAAGAGTGCCCCGATATCGATAAGCCGCCGGTAGTTCCTCTCTGTCACATCGATCCAGCCTGGTTCGCTTCTGAAGAATCCGCCGAGCTCACGATGAGAGGTAAACATGCTGGTAATGGATACACCGTAAGCTGCTGCCCTTTTTTTGAGCCACAGAAAAAACTCATCGGGAAGATGATAGATCTCGACAAAGCTACCCAGCTGAATGTCACCGATCCCTTCGTCGGCGAGAAGACGAAATAGCCATTCAAAGGAGTAACGATAGTCGATGGGATCGGTTTTGAGACCAACTTTAAGGGAGAGAGACTTCAAGCTTCGACCTCCGGACCTGGACAATATAAAGGAATCGGATTGGCACATCAATATAAAGAGATTAAGATTGCCCTCGGAATAGGGTACTGAATGGTTTTATGAAACTTTCCCTTGTAGCTGCGGTATCGGAGAACGGTATCATCGGTCGAAACAATGCCCTCATCTGGCATATCCCAGAAGACCTGCTCCGGTTTAAAGCTATCACAATAGAGCACTCCGTGATTATGGGTCGAAGGTGCTTCGAATCCATCGGCCGTCCGCTCACCAAGCGAAGGAACATCGTTCTAACCAGAAATACCGCTTACAAACCTGTAGAGGATTTTACTCAAGCCGATCTCCATATCGTGCATTCGCCTGAAGACGCCATCAGGATCGCCTATGAGCTCGATGCTGATCAGACATTTGTCATAGGGGGAGAGCAGATTTACAGGCTCTTTCTTCCATCTGCGGATCGTATCTATATGACCAGAGTGCATCATCGTTTCTGCGGAGACGCCTATTTTCCCGAACTAGGACCGGAATGGCATGTGAAATCGGTTGAGGACCACCTCGAGGCAAAGCCCTTTCCCTACTCTTTTTTGTTATATGAAAAAGCGCTTTAAGATCCATTGCCTCCTGCTTGTTGTAGCCTTGACTCTATCCGGATGCAACCTCATCAGCATGCTGGCTCGAAGCGGTGGAGAACTTACCGAGAAGATTCACCCCGCAGACACTCGGGATTGCCGTATCGAAGATGTATTCTACGCAAGCGACGGCGTTAAAGTGGCGGGATGGATCATCAGGCCTGAGAAAGCCGGTACCTATCCCCTCCTCATGCTCAATCACGGATACACCTACAGCATCATGGAGCAGCGCTACTTCGATCGAGGCGCCTCTCCCTTTATCTACAGGGGCTGCAGAGTGGCCAGAAGGGGATACGTCGTCTTTGTCTCTCACTATCGAGGCTTCGGAGCTTCGGAGGGAACCCAGACCTTTGGCCCTGGAGAGGTGAGGGACGTCTTAGCCGCCATCGAGCTCATGAAGAGAAAGCCCTACGTAGACCCTGAACGAATCGCCGTGGTGGGTGAGTCGGAGGGAGGCATGATCAGCCTCTTCGTTGCTTCCATGCGATCCGACATTACCTGTGTTGCCGTAGTATCCGCACCAGTGGAGATGACACGTCTATTCGAGAGCCTGCCTCGCTGGATGGGAAAGCTCGCAGCCCTACCCGGCTTATACGACGCCATCGGCGGCACACCGGATGAAGCGCCGCAGGAGTACAGAAAACGTTCCGCTCTCTACGAAGCGCACCACATCAGCTGTCCGGTTCTCGCTATCCATGGAATGGATGATCCCATCGTTCCTGTCGAACAGGCCTATCTCCTGATAGATGAGCTGGCCAGAGCCGGCATAGCCTGCGAGAGCCTTATCATCCCGGCTGCCTCTCACGGTATCTTTACAGGAAGGAGTAAGAGCGAAAACGACTCGGGCGACCAAAGCAGCAAAGAGGCGCATTGGGATAGCTTATCGCATCTGGTCTGGGAAAGGATCGACGAGTTTGTAGACCGTCATCTGCTGGCGGAGTGGCGCTGATAGAGGGCGAGGTGTTCCTCGACACACCGATCCACGGAGAGCTCCTTGACTGACTGTAGAGCGTTTTCCCCCATTCTCCGGCGCATCTCAGCGTCCTCGATCAGGGCTCTGACCCCTTCGCGGAAGGATTGCTCGTCCTCTTCGACAAGAATTCCGTTGTAGCCGTGCCGCACGATATCCCCCGTTCCGACAGCGTCAATGGCAACAACGGGGAGGGAGCAGGAGAGGGCCTCGATAATTGTAAGGGGAAACACCTCGGAAAGCGATGCTGTGACGAAGATATCTCCGAGAAAGTAGTAGCTGTGAACCTCTTCATAGGGGATGTATCCTGTGAAGACAATCTTGTTTTCGAGACCGAGTGCCCGGGTTTCCCTCTCCAATCCAGCTTTCGTTTTTCCATCTCCCACAAAGAGAAGCTTCAGATTATCCTCAGTTGTGAGTAGCTCTCTCAGGCTTCGGATGAGAAACTCCAGATTTTTTTCCTTGGAAAGCCGTCCGATATAGATCAGAACCCTCTCATGCTCTTTGATCCCCAAGCGGGCTTTCAACTTCTTGATGTCATCAGTGCAGGGGGGATCGAGTTTTTCCATTTCTACGGCGTTGGGAATGATTACGATGTCCTTTTTGATGCCATAGTCGCGAAGCTGCTGCTTCATCCTCTCACCGGGCGAAATGACACAAGTGCTCAATTTCGAGACGAGATTGAAC
>CAZLRN010000398.1:0-4547 GCA_964561715.1 uncultured Spirochaetales bacterium | reverse complement strand
GCTTGCTCTGCAAGCAGCTTGCTCTGCAAGCAGCTTGCTCTGCAAGCAGCTTGCAGAGCAAGCAGTTGGCATGCATTAATAAAATGGACTAAATTGTTTGGGTTGTGGGCGGGCCGCGTAGGCCGCAGCCAACGATATGCAAGGAAGGATCTGCCGTGGGGAATTTAACCTTTGATTTCAGCGGAAAAAGGGCTCTTGTGACCGGGGCGACAAAGGGCCTCGGCAGAGAGATCGCGCATTCGTTTGCCGAAGCCGGCTGCGATATCGCCGCCACGGGCAGGAACCAGGAAGAGCTCGAAACGCTTGCCAGCGAAATCACCGCCAAGGGCAGGCGATGTAAGATCTTGAAGGCGGATCTCGCCTCGATAGATGAGACAGTTCGAATGGCTCGCCACTTTCTCGAAGTCATGAATCCGCTGGATATACTAGTCAACAACGCCGGGATCGCGCTGCTCGAAAGTGTGGTGAATCTACAGCCAGAGCATTGGGATGCGGTGCTCAACGTAAACCTCAGAGCGCCAGCCCTCATCTCGAAGGTTATAGCGCATCACATGATTGCAAACGGAAAAGGAGCGATCGTAAACGTCTCCAGTGCCGCCGGAGTGACTGCTCTCAAGGAGCATGCCGCCTACTGTGCCAGTAAATACGGCCTAATCGGCCTCTCACAGGTCATGGCTGTAGAGCTTGGGCCATACAATATACGGGTCAACGTCGTAGCCCCCACGGTGATCATGACAGAGATGGGCATCAAGGTGTGGAGCGATCCAGCCAAAAGCGAGCCGATGCTGGCGAAAATTCCGCTTAACCGATTTGCTGAACCAATCAACATCGCCGATGCTGTGATGTTTCTCGCCTCCGAGGAGGCATCTATGATAAACGGAGTCGTGCTCTGCGTTGACGGCGGATACACGGCCCAGTGACAAACGGGCAAGCCGGCCTAAATGGCGGACCTCGGCCCTGTATGCGATGTGATAGTTATGAACGAAAAAAGGCGGGACGACCGCAAAAGGAACCATAAAACTTCCCCTTGCGAACCGCCCCGCCAGAGTTAGGAGGGGACTGGCTAAGATGACTAGCCCTTGAGTCCTACAATAAAGCTACTATCCTGGCGGTTGATTTCGAGGGACAGCTCCTGTGATTTGTTTTCATTGACGTGTCTGTAGAAATCCTTAACCGATGAAATCGGTTTTCCGTCAATGCTCTTGATGACATCACCTGGCTTGAGTCCTGCGACCTCTGCCGAGCTTCCCGAATCTACCGATCCGATAATAACCTCGCCGGAGCTCTGGGGAGTAACGGCGAAACCGGGCCAAACATTTTTCGAAAGAGCGGCAATGTCCTGCTCACTGCCACGGCCTTCCAGCTTGACCTCGATATCAACCAGTTTACCGCCTCGCTTCACGGTCAGCCGAGTCACATGGCCGGGAGACAGCTCCCCTATTTTTCTGAGTAGCTGTCCGGAACTTTTAATCATCTCATTATCGAGACTGGTGATGTAGTCTCCTGCCTGCAGTCCGCCTTTGTACCCTGGAGAACCTTTGAAGACTCCAAAGACAAAGGCGCCCGAAGCGGTTTGGAGATCCAGATCTTTAGCCAGCTCGGGAGAAAGCTCTCCAATGCTGACTCCCAGCCAGCCGTATTCGACACTACCCTTGGTGATGAAGTCTCGGATGGCTTTCTTTGCGTTGTTGATGGGTATGGCGAACCCAATTCCGATGCTTCCACCTGAGGATGAGGCGATCCACGTGTTGATTCCCACCACTTCACCTTTGGTGTTGACCAGGGCCCCACCGGAGTTACCTTGATTGATCGCCGCGTCAGTCTGGATATAATCGGTGAATCCGGCTATGGAGGATCCGGCCACTGAATCCCGCTTGATAGCGCTCACGATTCCGGCCGTCACGGTAGATTCGAATCCTAGAGGATTCCCCACTGCCAGGACCCAGTCACCGGGATAGAGATCATCAGAGTTGCCGAGTCGGGCCAGCGGCACAGCTTCAGCGGTTTCGAAAACGACAAGAGCCAGATCCTTTTTGGGATCGGTTCCGACGAGGGTGGCGCTGAATTTTCTTCCGTCGTAGAGGGAGATCTTGATCTCATCGGCGTCTCCTACGACGTGATTGTTTGTGAGCACATATGCCCGGTTGCCGGTCCTTTGGACGATCACGCCAGAGCCCAAGCCTTGCTGCTGGAAGCGTTCCCTATCCGAGCCTCTGTTGTTGCGGGGACCAAAAAAGTACTCAAAGGGAGACGTAGTCCCGGGCGCTTCGATAGTCTTCACTATGTCAATTTCCACGACTATGGGAAGAACATCACTTGCGACCTGGCGGAAAGAAGGATATCCAGTTGTTGCAATTGCTGTGTCGGCCTCGTTCGCTGCGAAGGTCTCGTTGCGTACCAGTTGTGTTTCCTGTGGAGAAACGCGCATCAGACCTAGAGCGCCGGCATTTTGGGGAGTGACGACCGTTCTACCTATGAGTATTCCAAGGCCAACCATCAGCACCGCACCAGCGGCTATGGCCATCACCCTCACACGAAGAGAAGCACTAATCTTCATGTCCTACCTCCTGACCTATCTTATTTCAAGACTAAACATAGCCTATGATGCTTACAGCAGCCTTTCGAGGTGATTACATGTTTCTTACAGACAGATTACAGAAGTGTAAGATTCAGAGACGGATCATTTAATCGAGAAGCCTAATAAAGATGTCCCATCCGTTTGCTTTTTGTCTTGAGGTATTTTTGGTTGTACTGATTGGCCTTGATGATAATGAGTATACGTCGGGTAACCTGAATGCCTTCTTTTTCGAGGCCCTCTATCTTCTTCGGATTGTTTGTCATCAGGGCAACAGACTTGATGTTGAGGAGCTGAATGATTTCGGAGGCTACTCGGTAGTCCCGGGCATCGGCAGGGAATCCCAGGCATGTATTGGCGTCCACTGTGTCGAAGCCCATATCCTGAAGATGGTAGGCTCGGATTTTATTGATGAGGCCGATGCCTCGCCCTTCCTGCTGGAGATAGATGACCACCCCTCTGGGCTGCGAGGCTATGTACTGGATCGAGGCTGCCAGCTGATCTTGGCAATCGCACCGAAGAGATCCCAGAACGTCTCCTGTATGGCACTGGGAATGAATTCTGAGAGGGCAGTCTTCGCTTCCCGCCACCCTTCCGTTTATGATGGCGGTGTGTTCCTTATTGTCATCGTATTCGCGGAAGCCGGCGATAGTGAAGGTTCCGTTTTTTGTAGGAAGATTCGCGCATGCTGCGAGCTGGACAGAGAATCCCTTGATTCCTTCTACGTTGAATCCACTCTCAAGGCATTTTTTGTCGAGGTATTCAGCGGCGGTTTGGTCCAGTTTCGAGAGAAAACCCTCGTCGTTTGATTCTGGGCTATTTGAAGTTTTTCCTCTCATTTGATCTACTGTTTGGTGAACGAAGATCGCTATTTAGTGTTCCAATACTGTTGACTATCTTTGATAATCCACCCAGCCATTCCGTATAAAGATAAGGGCAGAATCGGCAGTAGTCAAAGGGAATAGATGGGGGGGCGCCCGGCTAAGGGGTGCTTGGTCGATCGATCGCTGGCTAAAGACTTGCTGCCCCGGTTCACTTAATCTGCAGAAAACGATGCCTAATTTGTATTCATTTTGTACATAATTGAAAAATGTACAGAATCGAAAAATGTACAAAAGTGAAAAATGCTCATTTTGCAAACATATGCGACTTAATTTTGGAGCTCTGGTGAATAAAAACCTTCACCTTGCATTGGCGCAGAAAATGATCCTCTACTTTCTGGGTGTCTTGCCTTCCCGTCGTAACAGTCAGCTATGCCCAGAGCTCATCTACCGGCTCAAGCGATGTGTATCACCAGTCTGTGTGGTCTTCGATTCCAATCTGAGGGGATGTGATTTTGGAAGAATCAGGGACCCAGAGGTTAGGATCTGGGAATCAGACAGCGTCTGGGCATCCTACCGGCCCTAAGGATGCTAGTCGGTGATCTGCCCTGCCAGAACTAGAAGCGAAATAACCAGGAAGACCGCCTGAAGTGCGATGAGGAGCACCAGGGCGACCGTGAAACTGATAGTGACAAAGATAAATCCCAGGAGGATCCGGTGGGCGTGGACGAAGAGCTCGACGACCTGGGACACCAGAAAGGGGACGACGGGGATTAGCAGATAGGTGGCAAAGGGGGGGCGCCCGAGATACCGTGCTCGATAGGCCCATCCAATAGAGACCGCCAGGAGAGAAAGGATGAGGAAGAGAAAGGGATTGAGTATCCGCATGAGGAACTCCATCTCGATCTCCCGTCTATCATAGCCGGCCCTGCTGTAGGAATCCCTGATATTCCACAACTCACTGATGCCCATTCTGAAGATGCTGTTTCGATCGGGATCGTAGTAGGGCAGGTACCGGCTCTGCTGGTATAAAACCACCATGTAGCCCTTCTCCCCCAGATTGCCGACTTCGTAGTTCGGCAAAAACTTCTTTTCCGGATCGCTTCTATGAAGACACTGCATGTTAATGTGGTTCTCCACCAGCTTGCCGT
>CAZLRN010000397.1:0-4552 GCA_964561715.1 uncultured Spirochaetales bacterium | reverse complement strand
TGCTTCCGCAAGCAGCTTGCGGAGCAAGTAGTTGGCATGCATGTATAAAATGGACTGAACTGTTTGGGTTGTGGGTGCAGCCGCCGTATCGTTGGCTGCATGGCAAAAATGAACCAAATTGTTCGCGTTGTGGGTGCAGCCAACGATATGGGCTTTATCACGATTGAGAAACAAGGAAGGCAACGTTGAGCACAATTAACAGGCTTTTAGACCCGATTCCAATTCCGCGGGTATTCAAGCTCAGACAGCGCTTCGAAGCGTCGCGGATCGAGGATGTAGTTGGAGAGCTACGGACCGCATTGGGCCGTAAGAAAGTGCTCTCTCGAATCAAGAAGGGCGAGCGTATCGCAATCACGGTGGGAAGCCGAGGAATAACCAACCAACCGCTGCTCGTCAAGACTCTTGTCGAAGAGGTTCGAAAGGCCGGCGGAGATCCCTTTTTGATTCCGGCAATGGGGAGTCACGGAGGAGCGACAGCCGAAGGCCAAAGAGACATGCTGCTGGGCATGGGCTTCGAAGAAAGCTTCATTGGAGCTCCCATTCGAGCCACTATGGAGGTTGTGCAGATCGGCACCTCCGAAAACGGCCTGCCTGTATGCATCGACAGATTTGCTCACGAGGCGGACAGCATTATCGTTATCAACAGAATCAAGCCCCACGTGGCCTTCAGGGGCAGGTTCGAAAG
The DNA here is from genome assembly GCA_964561715.1 of uncultured Spirochaetales bacterium. GTDB lineage: Bacteria > Spirochaetota > Spirochaetia > SZUA-6 > CAZLRN01 > CAZLRN01. The sequence continues at coordinate 3,867 of CAZLRN010000397.1, read as the reverse complement.
CGGACTGGTCAAGATGATTACCATCGGTCTGGGCAAGCAGCGAGGGGCTGACATCTGTCACGATTTGGGTTTCGGCAAAATGGTTGAGAATCTAATAGCCATCGCCCGGGTCACCTTGAGGGAGGCCTCTATCCTCTTCGGAATCGGCTTGTTGGAGAACGCCTACCACGAAACCTGCCGCATCGAGGTTCTCGAGACGGGCGAAATCGAGCAGAAGGAGCCGGCACTGCAGGAAGAATCAAAACGGCTCACTCCAAAGCTTCCTTTCGACTCCCTAGATGTGCTGATTATAGACGAGATCGGCAAGGACATCAGCGGAACCGGATTCGATACGAATGTCGTTGGGCGCTACCACACTCCCTATGCCTCTGGAGGACCTGATATCACCCGAATCGCCGCTTTGGATGTGACAGAAAAATCACACGGAAACGCCAATGGCCTGGGCATTCTCGATTTTACGACCCGAAGAGCCTTTGACAAGTTTATCTTCGAGCAGACCTATCCGAACTCTCTTACATCGACTGTTCCCACGAGCGTGAAGATACCGATGGTCCTGCAGAACGACCGCCAGGCGATTCAGGCGGCCATCAAAACCTGCAATATTCTAAATAAGGAGGAAGTTCGGCTGGCTCGAATCACCAACACCTTGAGCCTTGATGAGTTCGAGGTATCGGAGACGTTGATGGAGGAGGTGGGAAGCAATAAGGCTCTCGAGATCGCATCAGAACCCTATGCACTTTCCTTCAACAGCGAGGGGAATCTTTTCTAAAGCTCAAGCACAAGCGCAGTGGCCGGCGTCAAATCCCCTTCGCTTTGGCTCCGCCTTCTTATCAGAAGAGCAACCATGTAAAGCAACAGAAATACCGGCACCGCGTATGCGCAGGTCAAGGGAAACCAGTCTCCCCATCTCGTGTAGAGAGTGAGCCTCTTTTTGGGAAGGGGCACGTGGGCAATGATGTAGCCGGGCTTATAGTGCTCCAATGCACCCGGCTCAATACGTCCGGTTGCATCAATGGAGACGGTATAGCCGGAGGCTGTGGTTCGGAGCATATGCCGATGATTCTCCACAGCTCTAAAGAGAGCCAGTATACCGTGCTGCCTTCCCTCCACAGGGCTGAGAGACCAGTAATCGTTGCTCATGTTGAGGATAAGATCAACATCCCGAATCACGAATCGGCGAACATGATCGGAGAAGACATCCTCGAAACATATGGGCGTAGCGATACGCATTTTCTCGTGATCAAAAACCACTCTCTCTTCGCCAACGCCCCAATTGGAGATCTCGAAGTTTTGAAAGAGCTCGTAGAGCCCGGCGAACTTCTTTTTGTCCAACGGAAAATACTCCCCAAAGGGCACCAGATTGATCTTGTGGTAGAAGCCCATGAGACGTCCCTCGGGATCGAGAAGGGTTGAAGAATTGTAGTTCCTTCGCTCTTCTCCTCCCTCCTCCGTGGGAACCATTTCGTTGTCAATGGTGCCAGTCATGAGCCAGGTCCCAAGACTCTTTTGATAATCCAAGAAATCTCGCACCATCCGCCCCCAGTGAGTTCGCTCCTTGTCGGGTTTGGTCCAATAGGTAATATCCAACTCGAACTCTCCTTCAGGCCAGGCGATGAGGTCCGGCATGGCGGGTAATTCCGCAACAGCCTGGTCGGTCAGAGCCTTCAAGTCTCTAATGTTGTCTTCGAGAACATACTTCCTCGCGTCAAAATTCGGTTGGAGCAGCACAACAGTCGCCTTGGGTGTATCGGCTCTATCGAGCCGCTGCTGGACCTGATTGAGGATCACCGAGCCTCCGATAAGGCAGGCGGCCAGAACAGAGACAGAGACGGCTGCCGGAACTAGGTAGGCTGTGCAGTGCCGACCAAAGGTTTTCCTTCTACCCGTGTTCTTGCTGCTCACATCGGCATTTATGGCCCACCTCCAGCTCATGGCTCGGGCAGCCAGTATCCAGGCAACCGAAGAGTTGAAGAGCACAACCACGAAGCCGATGCCCCACACTCCGGTGAGAGATGCTATCTGGATGAGGGGAAGACACTGATACTGGGTCGTTCCAACGAGTCCCCAAGGATAGCCAAAGATTCCAATAGAGCGGAGATAGTCGAACATCGTCCAAGCTGCGGGAACCAAGAGAAATCCCCACTTACCGCTGACCTTGATCAAGCAAACCAGAACGACCATGAAGAGAAGGTACTCCGCGACAAAGGCGATCGTAATCATATGCAGGGTTACGTAGTCGTACGTACCGTGCCAGTAATTAACGATGAGAGCCTGGAGCGTTCCAAAGACGACACCGTAGAAAATGCCCATTGCCGGCTTTGCCGTTATCAGAACCAGCAATACAGGGACCAGAGCAAACCAGGCCAAAAATCCCATTCCGTCCAGGCTGATAAATGATGGAAACGAGAGCCCAAACAGCGCCGCCGCAAAGACGACCCATGCCAGCGCCCATGGCCTGATGACTCGATAGAGCCGGCTTTCACTGCTCCGGTTGTCTTCTCTCTTGGTCACGTTGCGCCAGACATAATAGACGCCAGTTACAAGAAAAAGAGGACCGTAGCGAAGGAAGGCATAAAACTGCTCCAAAGCTGTGCTTTTGGCAAGATGTAGCTTCCCGTTTGTCGCGATGTAGCGCTGCACATAGTCCATATTGGCGCTCAGTGCGTGAATGTAGGCGAAAACAAACATGATCAGAGCCTGAGCCAGCACGACTTCGGCAAGAACACCCGGATTCTTGCCGAAGAGGGCTATCACGCCAAAGGCCAGCTGCAGTCCAAGAAGCCCCAAGACCAAATAGTCCGTCATCGTAACACCCTTTGTGTCGACACGGAGGCTCTTTTGGATTTCGAGACTTTTCCCGTCCTTTCCTCTATTTTTCAGGAGATCTTCAAAGCTATTGGAAAAAAAGCGCCCGGACCGGACCTCTTCTCCGTCCCGAACATCTCGAATGATGATCGAAAGGTTACACTGACTACTGTACTGTGAGACGATCGCAATAGCAAAACGTTCAAGACCCAGCTCCCCTGCAATGCGATGGGCATCGACATAGTCCACAGGCTCCAGCTTGCTTTGATCATAGTCCGGATCGGTTCTTATAAAGTAATTGACAATGGAGCTTTGGCTCACAATGGAGAAGGAGTTGGTAGATGCCAGCTCACGCTCGATAAACTCTGCAGCCCGGGCGACCTCTTTGTCCTCCAATCCTGTCGAAAACGGAGGAAAGAGCACGAGTGTAGGCTTTTGAATGAACGCAATAGGTCCGGCAAAACAGAGAACGAGCTCTATCAGAGAGACAATCACGGCAATCAGGCCGAAAATACGCAGAGCCTTCATTTTACCCATGTCAACACTCCTCTTAAGCGTTTGGTCATACCTGAAGAGGTGCAAGGCTCGTGCCATCGATTATTTTTGGATAACTCGTTATATAGAAGAAAGTTAGGGAGAACCGAATCGATGGGATGGCCTTTAACCTTTGGAGAACCATTGGCGAAAAGAATTAAGCAACTCTTTTTATTATAAAGAGATACGCATTTCAGCAACTTGATTTCGAATAAAGAAAAGTTGACAGGAGTGTTATTGGAGCTTTCTGTAGTCTATTAGGGTCCCTCAGCGGGAAGCGAAACGCGTGCTGTTGTACCTACTCCGATCTTTGAGGCAAAGGTGAGGGCTCCCCTGTGCTCTCGGATGATGCGGCTCGAAACGTAAAGCCCTAGCCCTGTACCCCCTGACTCTCGCCGTGTCGTAAAGAAGGGCTCGGTGATCTTATTCAATTGCTCTTCGGCTATGCCGCCTCCTTCGTCTCGGATCTCGATCACGACGGCTTTGCCGTCCTCGTCATAGCCCGAAGAGACCGTCAAACCTCTACTC
>CAZLRN010000396.1:0-4574 GCA_964561715.1 uncultured Spirochaetales bacterium | reverse complement strand
CTCCAGCGGAGGAGTGGGTCTCGTGAACCTAAAGTTTCACCCGAGCACACTCGAAACCCGTGAAAACCTCCAGAAGTTCGCAAACCTGGCCCTGACCTTCAACGAGCTGGGAGGTTGGCAGCTGCAGTTCAACATCGTCTCCCCAGAGACACTAAAAATCGCGCAAGAAAATCCGGATCAATACAGGACCCTCGTTGTGAAGGTCGCAGGCTACAACGCCCAGTTCATCATGCTGGACAAGCGCCTGCAGGATCAGATCATAGCGAGAACCGAGTACACGCCGGCTAACTTCTAAAGACATCACCAGAGATATCAGGAATGCACGCAGAGATTGTCATCATAGGCACAGAGATCCTTCTCGGCGAGATCATCGACACCAATGCGGCGATGCTGGCCAAGATGCTGCGGGAGATCGGCATTGATCTCTTCTACAAAACTACGGTAGGCGACAATGAGGAGCGAATCACTGAGGTTCTCGATCGTGCGCTCGACCGTTCCGATGTGATTATCAGCTCCGGCGGACTCGGCCCGACCGCCGACGACGTAACGAGACAGGCCGTCGCCAACGCGACGGGACGCAAGCTCGTATACAGCACAGAGCTGGAGGAGCAGATCGCGGCCCGATTTCGGAGCTTCGGCCGTACCCCGACGGCGAACAACAACCAGCAGGCCTTCATTCCGGAGGGCGCCCTGCCTCTTCGAAACCCGGTCGGCACGGCTCCATGCTTTCTCAGTGAGGACGCCGGAGGCCGGGGTTTCATCATCTCCTTGCCCGGTGTACCGAGGGAGCTCGAGTATATGATGACTCATACCGTCCTGCCTCTCCTCGTCGAGCGGGTAGGCGGCAAAAAGGTCTTGAAGGTACGAATCCTGAGGACCTGCGCGGTAGGAGAGAGCAATGTCGATCGGGCTATACGGCACTTGATGAATACAGCCAATCCCACAGTGGGGCTTTCGGCTCATCCCGGACAGACAGACATCCGTATCACGGCCAAGGCAGACACCGAAGCCGAGGCTGACGCGCTGATTGCTCCCCTCGAAGAGGAGCTGCGCAGAGAGCTGGGAGTGGCGATCTACGGGATCGATGATCAGTCAGTTGCGGAGGTGGTGGGACGCCTGCTGATGAGCAAAGGACTGGCGCTCGGAGTCCTGGATTCCGTGACCGATGGGCAACTTGTCAGGGATCTGCAAAAGGCCGGATTCGCCGAAGCGATAGCGAGAGACCTGCATCCCCATAAGCTGAGTGATATCTCAGAATTGGAGCTCGACACCGAGGGCCTGGAAATACCTTCGCGATCGGCTACAACGGACGAATCCGAGCTGGCCCTCGCCCTTGCCGCAAGGGTGTCTCCGGCAAAAGGAGTTGGGCTTTCTATGATCGGTCCTTTCTCCGAAGATATGGTGGTTGTTGGGGTTCGTGGCCCGGGAGATTTACAGTTGACGCGTTCCATGAGGGGCTCTCGCCGTGAGCCCGAGTATCGGAGGAGCTGGATGATCATCCAGGGCCTCGACTGGGTTCGCCGCGCTATTCTCGGAGAGCTGGAGTCGCCGATTGATTGGCGTCCGTCAAGCGACAAGACTTGAGGAGGCATCGTTGCTATGACCCACAGGGAGAGGCTGCTGCGGACTCTAAAGTTCCAGAAAGTGGATCGGGTTCCGGATTGTGAGTTTGGTGCCTGGGAGCAGACCATCGCACGATGGCACGGAGAGGGACTGCCGAAAGAGCATACTGAGAGGATGCGGGCCATTGCTGATTATTTCAAAACCGATGAGCACGAAACGGGGCGCCCTCCCGGATTGATCGATATCAAGATGGACGTTTACCCTGAGTTCGAGGAGAAGGTGCTGGAGGAGAAGGGCGACCACATCATTTTTCAGGATGAGCAAGGGGCTATCTGCGAAATGATGAGGCCCGAGCTGGGGGCCTCCATTCCCAAATACCTACGCTTTCCGATAGAGACAAGGAAGGATTGGGAGAAGCTTCGCGACGAAAGATTGGATCCTGATACCCCCGGAAGGATCCCGGAAAACCTGGAGGAGCTCTGCCGAGCCACCCTCGACAGCGATAATCCCACCTCGGTGCGGTGCGACTCCCTCTACGGTCGCACGCGAAATCGCGTGGGGCTGGAGAACCTCTCCCTGGCTATCTATGACGATCCCGCATGGGTCGAAGAGATGACCGAACACCTGACACAGCTCAAGCTGACGCTGCTCGAAAAGATCGCGGGCAAAGCCAGGATCGATATCGCCTGGTGGTGGGAAGACATATGCTTCCGCTCCGGTCCGCTGATCTCTCCGGAGCATTTTTCCCTGTGGGTCGTGCCTCGATACAGGAGGATCACAGATTTCTTAAGACGGGAATGCGGATGCGAGTTCAACATCTTGGATTGTGACGGCAACATTCACGAGCTCGTTCCCCTCTGGCTCGAGGGCGGGATCAACGTCATGTTTCCCATCGAAGCTCCCCACACGGATGCCTTCAGAATCTCCGACGAGTTTGGAAAGAAGGTTCTGCTGAGAGGCTACTTTGATAAGAGAGCGCTCATTGCCGGCCCGGAGGCAATCGATCGGGAGTTCGAGCGCATCGCTCCCCTGATGAAGCGGGGAGGCTTCATTCCCCATACTGACCATCTCGTTCCTCCGGATGTCTCTTGGGAAAACTACTGCTACTACCGCAAGAAAAAGTGCGAGTTCATCGGGAAGAAGGTGGTGTAGCGGTCGTCGCGACACGATCAGTGAGATCTTTCCGGCAGTTTATCGGGAACAAGGCTTTTTAGGAATTCTTCACAGGGTAGACAGAGAATTTCTCCTCTGAGAAGGCGTTCGGTCCCTCTGTAGATCAATAACGCATGGCTGTCAGGATAATCATCTCTAAATGCTCGCAGAGCCCTCATGTCCTCGGAACGTAGTCTCTCAGTGTTCTTTACCTCGATGGCCCAGATCCCCTCGGGTCCATATAGGATAAAATCTACCTCGACCCCTGAGCGCGTCCGCCAGAAATATAACTCATGCGACCCCCGAGAATAGGCCATCCATGCTCTCAAATGCTGTGCAACGAGGCCTTCCAAAGCGGGACCCTCTATTTCGGATGGTTGGTCCAACGGTCCGGATGGCCTTAGCGATCGAAAGACACCAACGTCAAAGAGGTAGAATTTAGGGTGAATAGAAGTAGCTCGTTTCGCCCTTTTTGTAAAAACCTGAAGTCTAAAGGCGAGGAGCAGGTCTTCGAGGATTTCGATATAGCTGCTTACCACTTTTCGTTCCACCTGGCACTCTCGTGCAATATTGCTGATGTTCAATAAACTGGCATGGGAGAAACTGACGGCTTCTAGAAAACGTGAGAAATTCCCCACGTTTCGTACCAATCCTTCGAATTGGACCTCTTCTTTAAGATAAAGCGCTCCATAAGTCCGCAAGACCTCTTGGGGATCGGAGGAATCTAAAACGAGAGGCACCAAACCACTTTTTAGCGCTTGGTTCAATGAAAAGGATTCTCCAAGCTCAGCAGCCATAAACGGATGCAATGTGCGAAGAATGGCTCTGCCGGCCAGCAGATCTACGCCTGCTCGCTTCAGCTTTCGAGCGCTGGATCCTGTCATAATGAATCTTTGCCCTCTCTTTTCTTCTATGAGCTTATGAATCAGACCGAGAAGATCGGGCACCTTTTGAATCTCATCGATGACAACGTTAGTCTTTTGGGGATTGCCGTAAAGAAGATCTTGAAGCCGTTCCAGGCGGGCGCTGTAGTTTCGGTAGACTTCCGGATCCAGTAGGTCCAGCCAAAGAGCGTTGGGGAAAAGCTTGCGTAGCCAGGTTGTTTTTCCGGTTCCGCGAGGTCCGAAGAGGAAAAAATGCTTCTCTGGCGGAGAAAAAAAACGAGATCTAACTTCCATTTTTAGACTCAAAGTGGAATTATAGTTTCCATTTTGAGTCTAAATTTAGGAAAAAAGACCCCAATTTGTCAATAGTAGCCCTACCATTCAGCTCAGCTGATCAGCTGGCTCTACTATCTCTGGCTGATCAGCTGGCGCTTGACAACCTTCTCGTTGAGCTCGACGCCCAAACCCGGCCCTGTCGGTGGTATGAGAAAGCCCTTATCGAACCGGATGGGCTGCTCGAGGATCTCGCTATGCAGAGAGTTCACGTTAAACTCTTGAATGAGAAAGTTCGGTGAGCACGTGTCGAGTGCGATAGCCGCCGCTACCGAGACAGGCCCGCAGTACATGTGGGGCGCAATCATCGCGTAGTGGGCCTCCGCCATGCCCGCGATTTTTTTGGACTCCAGGATTCCCCCGCACTGACCCAGATCCAGTTGAATAATCTGAGCGGCCTTCTTCTCGAGCAGCTCAGCGAACTCGTACTTGGAAACCAGGCGTTCGCCCGTGGCGATGGGAATGCTGGTGTGGGCGGCTACGCGGGCCATCTCTTCGATATTCTCTGGAGGCACCGGCTCCTCGAACCAGAAGGGGTGATACGGCTCGAGGATTTTCGCCGCGCGGATGGCACTGTATGTAGTGAGTTGCCCGTGGGTGCCGATACCGATTTCCAACTCGTCGCCTACGGCGTCCCGGATG
>CAZLRN010000395.1:0-4591 GCA_964561715.1 uncultured Spirochaetales bacterium | reverse complement strand
TGCATTTAAAAAATGGGTTAAATTGTTTGGGTTGTGGGTGCAGCCAACGATACGGTATTAACAATGTCATACTAGGCTTAGATTGGGGTAAGTCTATCAATAAAAAAGCTAGTAGACATTTTCTGAAAATTAGGATAGTCTAGTTGAAGAATTACTTAATTGGCTTAATTTTTAAAGGGGAAAGACGATACTAGAATTGTCGGTTACCATATAGTTCCCCTCCCAGTTTACTATATTAACCGGCATTCTTATACTAAGCCGACTCTGAAAGGAGTCGGCTTTTTTTATGGCGAAGGCTCGATATCATTGCATAATTCCGATACGATGGGTTCTATCGCTACCGCCTCATGGCGTCTCCTGACTCCAGGAGTCTCCGAACTCCAGGAGTCGCGAGACTTAGATCGGGTTGACAAAACTACAGCCGCCGCCATAAGGTTGAATCATGAAGAAGAGTCCTATCGGCTTTAGGCTTATCACGATTCTCCTAGGGATCGCCTTTTTCACATCTCTTCTGCTGGGTGTTTTGCTTGGCCTGACATTGGCGGGCCTCCAGAATTACCAGTATCTGGAGCAGATGGATGTCACAAAATCAGCGCTTCCTACTCAGATCTTCGATATCAATGGAACTCTCATAACCGAGTTCTTCCAGGATGAGAAGCGGGAGATTGTTGCTCTCGATGAGGTACCGCAGCACCTCATCAAGGCCATTCTCGTTCGAGAAGATCAGGATTTTTATAATCACAGGGGTTTCAGCATTCGTGGAATCCTCAGGGCCGCTTTCGGGGTTTTGACGAGCAACTATCAGGGTGGCGGAAGCACGATAACCATTCAGGTGGCAGGTAATAAATATGCCGATCGCAGCGAGATGACCTTGCGGAGAAAGCTTATAGAGCTTTGGTATGCGCTTCAGCTTGAAAAACACTTTACCAAAAACGAAATTCTGGAGTTTTATCTCAATGAGATGCCCTTTGGCGGGGGCACAAACGGGGTGGAGGCCGCATCGAAATTCTACTTCAGAAAATCTGTCCGAGACATCAGCCTGGCCGAATCGGTGCTTCTGATCAACGCGCTCTCGAGTCATACGAAATATTCGCCTATTAAAAATCCCGAAATTGCCCGGGAGAGACAACATCAGATTCTGGACGAGATGGTCAAGCTCGGATATGCAACCCAAGAGGAGGCGGATCTTTCTTTTCAGGAGTATTGGGATAATTACGATTTCACGAGGTTTGCCAGCTATGGAGCCTGGTCTGAGCGCGAGGATCTTGCCCCATGGTTCAGCGAGTATATTCGCATCCAGCTCGAGGATCTGCTCTTGGGATCTCAGGACATCTACAGGGGCGGACTCAAAGTCTACACGACTCTCAATCTGAAGTACCAGAAGATCGCTGATGAGATTATGAAGGATGCGATCAAAGACATAAACGAGCGATACCAGAGTCAGGCCAAGACGCGATTGGTTTTCTCTGACGAAACCTTCATTCCTCTGGTCGATCTGCTCTCCCTTACCTACAATCTGAGAGATGTACGCACAGCGGGAAGCAAAAAAAGAGCTAGTGCGGAGAGGATCTTTCACGAAGAAATTAATCCGGTTATGGACCTCATGTCCAGCGTCTTCGATATAGAGGATCTAAAGAAGCCCGCCAAGGTATCGTTTCGGAGACAGTTCCAGGAGGCGAAGAAGAACGAGGTGGAGGGAGCGCTGGTCTGCATAGGCTCCAAAACCGGACATATTTTGGCGATGGTAGGGGGCAGCGAGTTCAGCAGCGCCAACCAGTTCAACCGGGCCGTGCAGGCCGGACTCCAGCCGGGCTCTTCGTTCAAGCCGCTTTACTACAACGTGGCCATAGAATCAAAGAAATTTACAACAGCCTCTCAAATTATCGACCGTCCTGTGGTTTTCTGGAACGACGACGGAACGCCCTACACCCCGACTAATTTCATGGGGCGGTGGCGTGGCCGGGTGTTGCTGCGCTATGCTCTGGCAAAGTCCATGAACGTACCCTCACTGAAGGTGTTCGAAGCTCTCGGCTACGATGCGGTTATCGAAAGGGCCAGCCGGATGCTCGGTATCAGCGATCCGGCAGAAATAGAGGCTACCTTTCCCAGGAAGATGCCTATGGGCTTAGGGATTATCTCCGTTTCCCCGTTGCAGATGGCACGAGCTTTTGCCACCTTTCCCAACCAGGGCAGAGAGGTCGAACCTATTGCCATCCGATATATCCTCGATAGGAATGACAAAGTCATTCTGGAGCCTGAAAAGGAGATTATAGCCCGGAGAAAACGTCCCGAGGCCCAGATCATCGATCCCAAGACGGCCTACATCATGACGGACATTCTCCAGAGTGTCGTAGAGTGGGGGACGGTGGCTTATGGCAGGTGGAAGGTCGGCGGATTCGACGGCCGGCCGATGGGCGGAAAGACGGGTACTACGCAGAACTGGTCCGACGCCTGGACGATAGGATTTACGCCTCAGATGACTGCCGCTGTATGGTTTGGATTTGATACTCCCGGCAACTCTCTTGGCCTGAGTCTTACGGGCGCTACGGCGGCATCGCCAATTTGGGCGACTTTTATGAAGAAGGTGCACGAGGGCTTACCGATCGAAGAGTTCCCCGAGCCAATGGACGGCATCACCAAGGTAACGATCTGTGAAGAATCCGGGTTGCTCCCCGATCCCGAGGGCTACTGCAACGGCCATACAACTGAAGAGGTCTTCCTCGAGGGAACAGAACCCAGGGCGTTTTGCGATATTCACAAAAAGGAAGTGGCGATCAAGAGTGAGATCGTGGAGAATCTGAGGAATTCCCTTGTGGGATTGAATCTCGAAATCGACGCCCCCCTTTCGCAGGATCTCGAAGAGCTTTTGTCTCTCGAAGATATCGGGAGCGGAGAGGATGCATCCTCGAGTGTGGATGGATCTGGCTCAGCTAATCCCCTTTTGGAATGAAATTAGTGCTAGAGACGAGAGACGTCGCTTTAAGCAGAATTAAGCTTAAAAAGAGGGTTCGCAAAGATCTGGGTGATCTTAGTTCGCTTATCAACAGTCTCCGAAAGTATGGTCAGTTGGCTCCCATCATACTGAATAGTCGCTACGAGTTGATTGCGGGCAACCGGCGGCTAGAGTCCGCCAAGAGACTTGGCTGGGAGACTATAAGTGCGATTGTCGTTGATCGCGAGACAGATCTCGAGATGCTTGAGTTGGAGATTGAAGAGAACATACAGAGACGCGACTTGAGTGCCGAAGAGCTTTCGGATGGATTCGATCGACTGGACGAGTTACGTAATCCGGGTCCTATGCGACGCTTTCTCGAATGGCTGGGAAGACTGCTCAGGAGGCTGTTTAGGAGGAGAGGCTCCTAGCGGCTTTGTATCGATTTTTCGAGCCTGCTGAGAGTCCAGTCGGCAGTATACCTTAACAGCTCCGCTTCGCCGAGGTTCTCCTGCCTGTAAACCGCTTTCATGGCTGCAAAAGCCGGCAATTGGATATACCAGAGTCGCTTCTCCTCCGAGGTGAGGGAATGCCAGTACAAACTCGCGGGGGAGGTTGGGGCGGGAAGGGATTTGAGTTGCTGGATGAGGGCGGTCGCATAGTCCCGCCAGCTTTCGGTCTGACGTTTCATGGAATCAGGAAACTGGATTGCCTCAGGTGTCGATTCAGCCGGCTCTGCATTTCCGATTTCCAAGGGTAATCCTTTCCCAGGCGGTGTTGTGACGTGTACCCCCGATTGCGCGATGGCTCTTTCCATCCGCCTCTTGTAGCCGAGCATGCTATTAGTCGTGTAGCATATCGAGTCTCCTCGACGTTCGCGAATGATATGTGTTCCTCTCATCAAAAAGGAAAACAGACTATTCTCCAGCGGGAGCACTCGGTTTTCTCTAGATCGAAAGTAAGGGTAAAGATAGGATTCGCGAGCGTAGGCCTTTCCCTCGGGATATGAAAAATCGACTCCTAGAAGCTGGATTTTCTGGGCTCCCATTTGGACAGCCAGAGAGAGGGCTGCTTGGGATACATTTCCTCCAGAGGTATCGATGTTAAGGAAGGGTCGCCATGTCTGGCAAAGAAACCGGGAGAAGGGATGCCCACTGGCGAGGAAAACCAGCCGGTCCGTCAATCTCGCCAGAACCGGAGGAGAAGCCAGATCGAGCGCCAGCACGGTATGGGGAGGCAGGGATGAGAGGAAGTGGTGATAGCTCACCTGCTGGCAATCGATCGATAAAACGATATCGGGAAGGATGTTGTAGGCTTTGAGAGATGGCCAAGAGGTGTCCGTCGCAATGAGACAGACTTCTCCTCTCGATTCCTTGAGCCGGGGGAGCTGATCCTCCAGAGAGGGCCCGGCTCCGGTAACGATGGCGTTTCTAATGGGACCGATAGTCCGACCCGTCTTCTCTGCGATAGGCATATTTGCCAAGGTGTTATGAAACCATTTGAGACCGAAACGAGTTTGCGTCGACAGATCATCGGCGATGCGGTCAATAGCAGTTTTTACGGCTTCCAAAGCGTTTTTGAAGTAATCCAATTCGAGATTGACCCGAGATTGCAGGCTTATCGTGCTCACGTCGCCGGCCAAAGCGGGGAGATAAAGAT
>CAZLRN010000394.1:0-4622 GCA_964561715.1 uncultured Spirochaetales bacterium | reverse complement strand
CTCTTTAACCTTATCGGTTTAATCAAGATTACAAAAAAAGAAGCTAGAGGGCAAGTCTTTTGGGCCTTATTGGGATCTCGAGGTACTCCGATCGCATCCGAATCCCGTCTCGTTTTGACGGCGGTCAGAGACGCGGCATCCTCGTCAAGCCTGCTTCAACAGGCTCACCTCGCTGAGGTGTAGTCCTCCCGGCGCTTTGCTGTTGATCTCCAGGGCCTTGAGCTCCACGCTGAACAGGCCGGGTTTTTTCAGAGTAATCTTGCCCAGCCTTGTGACAACCTCCGGAATATAGCGGGTTCGCGGCGTGTCGAGCACCTCGTCCTTTCGCAGCTTCTTTGTGAAGGTCTTTCCCGCTATCTTCAGCTCAACCGTGTGCCCGCCCTTCCAGACCCGCGGCCCGGTCAACGCGGCGGTGGAAACCTGAACGGCGTAGGTGCCCGGCTCCCGGAGCATAAACTCCCAGACCAGCTTGCCCTGCTTTCGAGTCCAGCCCGTTACGATTCCCGATCGATCAAGCCCGATTGCCGGTCCTGATTTGGGGCTCTGTATGTCTGCCATATGGGCCGGTAGATAAATGTTGCCGCTGTTCTGCTGAACGAGGCTGGAGTCCACTTGCACCTTGCCTTCGACTTCGATCACAACAACTGAGACGTATGGGTCAGGCTTCCGGGATGGCAGTGAGAGAGTGATGTCGTAGCGCTTCTCCTTGGCGCTGCGGACCTGTTCGAACGGAACGCTTCGGCTCTTGTCTGCAAGAAGATAGGCCCTCCTCGCCCTGTTCTTGATGCCGCTCAAGGTGAAGCTTCCGCGAGGCCATTGGTAGAAGAAGAGGTAGAGCTTGCCCGGTTTCTGAGAAATCCGTCCCCACTCGAGCTCAAAGGGAAAGGGATTGGCTTCGGTTCCGTAGATCGCCTCTCCGTTAACCTTCATCCACCCACCGATCTCTCTCAACCTCTTGGCACTAGCGGCGGGAATAATGCCGGTCGCTGTCGGCCCGACGTTGAGCAGGTAGTTGACCCCTTTGCTGGCGAGATCCACAAGCAGGAAGAGCAGGGTTGGGGTGGATTTCCAGTTCTTGTCATTCTTCTTGAAGCCCCAGGTGTCGTTCATTGTGGCCGGGGTTTCCCAGTATCCCTTGACCCGCCCTGAGGGAATCTGGTTGTCTCCCATGCTGCCGTAGTCACCCACGTCGTTTCCAACTCGCCCGCTTATGAGGCAATCCGGCTGCAGTTGGTGGACGAATCTCTTGAGATCGAGGCTCTGAGATCGCGTAATTTGAATAGGGGTGTCGAACCAGATGAGTCCTAGAGGGCCGTACTGGTCAAAGAGCTCTTTGAGCTGGGGTTTGACCTTGGCTTCCAGGTAGGCAGCGAACCCCCCTTTGGTCTTGTTCGGCCAGTCCCACCTGTTTCCGCTGGCCTCGGGTTCGTGCCAGTCCTGGTCCTGGGAGTAGTAGAAGCAGAGGCGGATGCCTCTCTTTTTGCAGGCCCTGGCCAGCTCTTTCATAGGATCTTTTTTGTAAGGTGTAGCGGCAACAATGTTGAAGGGATCGGCTTTGGAGTCAAACATCGCAAATCCATCGTGGTGCTTCGATGTAATGACGAGATACTTCATGCCCGCATCCTTAGCCAGCTGAGCCCACTCATCTGCGTCGAACCTGGTAGGGTTGAACTTCTGAGCCAGCGCTTCGTATTCCTTCACCGGAATCCTGGCTCTGTGCATGATCCACTCGCCGATGCCGGGAATCTCTCTGCCCTTCCAGACGCCAGCCGGAACGGCATAGATACCCCAGTGGATAAACATGCCGAAGCGCGCTTCCCGCCACCATTTGTGAACGTCTCTTAGGGTAGCTGCTTTTTTTGCCATGAGACCTTCCTCCTCGATTTGGCTCCTAAAAATGACCCGCCTGTGGATCGGCATTTCGGATCAGCCAGCGATTCTCCTGGCTGGTCTTCACCTCGTGCAGGATGCGCTCCCCATCCCACCGCACCTCGAGGACTTCGAGCAAGCGGTTCTGCACGTTGCTCTGCTCTAATGCTCCGGCCAGGTTCCGCATTTCTCTGGGATCGCTTTCGAGGTTGTAGAGCTCGAGCTCCGGCGGATCACCGTAGCTGTAGCAGAGCTTCCATGGACCCAGCCTTAGCATAGCCCTGGGCCGGTCGGTACCGTGGGCATTGTGCTCGGCAAAGGCCTCACACTTCCATGACTCTGCCTCACCCGCGACAAGAGGCAGCAGCGAGTCTCCGTCGACCTGCCACCGGGATTTTTGCTCATCTGCCGAGATTCCGGAAGCGCTCAGGATCGTTGCGGTAGTGTCGATCAGAGAGACGCAGTCTTTGGACCGAGCACCAGGCGAAATCACTTCCGGCCATCTGATCTGCAGAGGAATTCGGGCGGCCTGCTCGTAAAAACACATCTTCCGCCACAGACCGTGCTCGCCGAGCATTTCGCCATGATCGCTCGTATGAATGACAACGGTGTTTTCCGCAAGGCCTGTCGAATCTAGCGTATCCAGCAGGCGGCTGATCTTGTCATCCAGATAGGAGACCAGTCCATAGTATGCAGCTCGGGCGCGGCGGATCTGCTCATCCGAATGACCCCAGAATCCGAAGGCGGTTCTTAGACGCTGGGCCGCCGGCGGAAGATTCTTTAGATGCTCTTTGGGGCAGTCTGGGAGATCAGCTTTATCCGGGAAGTAGCGGGAAAAATAGGACTCCGGAACCACAAAGGGAAAGTGGGGGGCGATGAATCCGACGCAGAGGGCAAAGGGGTTTTTCTTGCGATCCGGATCCGCGAGATAGGCTATAGCGGCCTCTTCCGTCTCGTCATCGACATCGATCTCCAAAGTGCCGCCCGGACCGGTGGGCAGGGAAGGGCGTGTTTCGAGAGACTTCGGTACGGACACCTTGCGCCCTTCGTGGCCCGGCACGCCTTGCCCCGTTTCGTAAACTCCCGGCCACGGTCGAGGGGCTTCAGGTATGCCGTCCTTCCAGAGGTAGATGGGATGAGCCATCTCCGCGTGTATGTCCCGGGCTAGCTGCCTGCCGAAGCCGTGGAGGTGATCGTGCCCTGCCAGATGCATCTTACCGGACAGCACGACGTCGTATCCCCGCGAACGAAGCAGATACGGCCATGTCACGGCATCGCTTTGCATCGGAACCGCGTTATCCCATCCCTTACAGTGAGAATTGTACTGCCCGGTCATGAAGCAGATGCGGGAGGGAACACAGAGGGGGGCGTTGCAGTAAGCCGAATCAAAGGTCACACCCTCCTCGGCCAGCCTGTCCATGCCAGGTGTTTGGATGAAAGGATGGCCGTAGGTGCCGGAAAAACAGGCCCCGTGTTCGTCGGACATGATGATGAGAAAGTTTGGATTTCTCTCCCCGGACGGTTTTGTCATGGCTGTCCTTTGTCTCTTTGAGATTCGATTCCTATCAAGAAAACTTGAGATGCTTTTCTTTGATTACATCCCGGGATCTCAGATGATGGAGCATGCAGAGCTCCTGCGCCTTCCGCACGTCTCGGGATTTGATTGCCTCGATGATTTCCCTGTGTTCTTTCAAGGTCTCCTCCGGTGATCGAATGAGGCCTTGATGATTGGATTTGAGAAAAAAATTGAAATCATTGTCCATGCCGATCAGCAGCGAGTTGCCGGAGAGGGATATAAGATTCTTGTGGAAATCCCGGTCAGCCTTGAGATAGCGGTTGAGCTCCGTTTTGGACAATGGCGGCTGAAAGCCGTCAAAGTAGTGGACGAGCTCGTCCAGTTTTTGATCCGATTGCACTTCTATGTAAAGCCGAACAGCGATGGCCTCGATTCCTGCACGAACCTCAAGGAGATTCTTGAGGTCTTCGTAGGTGAACTCCTTTACGAAGAATCCCTGTCTGCGGCGCTGGTCGATGAGGCCTTCGCCTTTGAGGCGGTTCACGGCTTCATTGACAGGAGTCTGGCTCACTCCAAGATCGCCGGAGAGATCCCTTTTGCTGATTTTCTGCCCCGGCGCAATAGTCCCATCGCGAATCATGCGCTTGATCTGTTCGTAGACCAGGTCAGTCAGAGCTCGTTTTTCGATTTTTCTCATTTTGACAGTCTCATCTTCGAGAGATTTCTCCGTGCCCCTTCGATGTGCCGGTACATCTCTCTTTCGGCCTGCTTCGAGTCGCGTTTATCTATCGATTCGAGGATACGGTGGTGTTCCTCGAGGCTGATGCGGGCGTCTTTTAAAAGCCCCTCGAGATTGCTCATGATAATGATATTGAAAGATGACATCATTCTGTACAGCAAGGGATTAGCGCTCATTTTCATGATGGCCATATGAAAATAGTAGTCTGCCTCTCTGAGGTTTCTGTTCGCTTCGACCGAAACTAACTTTTCGAAATCTCTGTATTTCTTCTGGAGCTCGACCAGCTCGCGGTCGGTTCGTCGCGTTGCCGCCTCGAAGGCGGCCAGGGATTCCAACCGCATGCGGATATCGTAAAGGTCCTCGAATTCCTTTTTGCTAAGCGTTTTGACGAAGGCCCCCCGACGCGGGATCAATTCAAGCAGCATCTCTTGCTCAAGTTTGGAGAAGGCGGTCAGAAGGGGCGTTCTCGAAACCCCCAGCCTCTGGGCAAGCCGTTCC
>CAZLRN010000393.1:0-4658 GCA_964561715.1 uncultured Spirochaetales bacterium | reverse complement strand
AGAAGATCGTCGGCGCAGGTCACAACATCAACCGTGAACATCCGGATCTGCTACTACCGGTAGTGCTGCCATGGCTGGCGGGACTGGCGCAGTATTGACAAGCTGGAAACGCCTACGTTGTAGATTACAGCGATTGTCATTATTTGATGTCAGGCTCCCCTCCCAGCTCCACCATCGTGCCTATATCAAGGCTATGGAGCAGGGCAAAAGTCTTAACCAGTTTGTGGTGGAATCGTTAGAAAAAGTTCTTTGATGCCTTTCCGCTTTTCAATCAACGCAGGTCATTGCGGTTTTTCCTGGTCCGCTTTATCGGTCAGTTCAGAAAAATCATGGAGCAGAGTCGCCTGGAGCTTTTCATAGACTTCCCTCAATGGCAAGTTCTTCTCAACAGCGATGCGCCGACACTCCTCGTATTCTGGGACAGCTCGGATTATTTGATCCCCCTCAAATGCGAGTTTCACCGTGACGGGACCAAATTCGCTTTTGATTTTCCGAATTTTGCGCCCCAGACAATGCCGGTTCACCGTATATCGACGTACTCCCAGTGTCGTCGTCTCCCTGAAGATCACCGTCTCCAAATCGCTTTCTTCGCCCGGGCGACAGAGAACGCTGAGCTTTGCCGCAGGACGGCCCTTCTTCATGATGATGTTGGTAAGGAAGGCGTCCAGGGCACCGTGTTCCATAAGGAGCGGCAGAAGGTAGGAGTAGATCTCCGGGTTCATATCATCGATATTGGTCTCCAGTACGGTCAGCTCCTCCAACCGCGCTTCTTCTGCTTCAATGCCGATCATCACCCGCAGCAGGTTCGGACGCTCAAAACGTTTCTTGCCCGCTCCGTACCCGATTGCCTGGATCCGCATGGGCGGCAAAGGCCCGAAAGATGAGCAGAGAGCCTTTAGTATGGCGGCCCCTGTCGGCGTAACCAGCTCCGATTCGATTTCAGCATCGTAAACTGGAACGCCTTTTAGGATATCGATGGTGGCAGGAGCTGGAATGGGAATTATTCCATGTGCGCTTCGGGTCATCCCATGCCCCAGGGGGATCTTCGAAGCGCCGATTCGCTCCACTCCCAGTTGATCCACGCAAACAGCAGTTGCTATGATATCGACAATGGAATCCACCGCGCCCACCTCGTGGAAGGTAACACGCTCCACCGGACGGCCGTGGATCCTTGCCTCCGCCTCGCCAAGGCAGAGAAAGATGCGATGGGAGATCTCTTTAGCACGCGAAGAAATACCGCTGGAATCGATTATGCTGCGGATCGTCTCAAGATCTCGGTGGCTATGATGGTGATCCTGGTCTACAATCACCGAAAAATCGGTTGCGCTGATTTCGTTGACAGCTGTGTCTGTAATACTTATCCGGTAACTGGGCAATTTCAGAGTATCCAGATTGGCTTTCAGAGTCTCTCGATCAGCACCGGCAGCGATAAGAGCCGCCACTGTCATATCCCCGCTGATCCCCGATGGACAGTCAAAATACAGCATCCTCACGGCTAGTCATTCTCCTTTCCGGCGAGACGGAGAATTCGGCTTGCGAAACAGGCGGCACCGAATCCGTTATCGATATTGACTACCACCACGCCTTCAGCGCAGCTGTTGAGCATAGTCAACAGCGCGGCCAAACCGCCGAAACTGGCACCGTAACCCACGCTTGTCGGAACTGCTACGACCGGTTTGGCCGTTAGGCCACCGATAACGCTGGGTAGGGCGCCGTCCATGCCTGCGACTACGATGATCACCGAGGCTGCCTCGATCCTCTTGCGAAAGGCCAGAAGCCTGTGGATTCCTGCAACCCCCACATCATACAGCCTCTCAACCCTCCCGCCCATGGCTTCGGCTGTCACCGCAGCCTCCTCCGCCACCGGAATATCTGAGGTACCTGCAGTGATGATCAGAATCGTTCCTTCGGATTCCACTCTGGTTCTCGGCTTGAGCACCACGATCCGGGCTTTCTCGTTGTAATGCAAGTCATCGGTCAGCTCGCAGAGCTTCTGGTACACCTCTGAGTTGGCCCGGGTAGCCAGGATATTAGAGCCTCGCTCCAGCAGCCGGGCGGCGATCTCCCGGACCTCCTCGAGGGTTTTACCCTCGCAGAAGATCGTTTCAGGGTGTCCCCGCCGTAAGCCGCGGTGATGGTCTACCACGGCGAAATCCAGATGTTCATAAGGAAGATCCCTGAGCTTCTGCAGCGCCTCGTCGAGCTCGACCGTACCGGATCTCACTCCTGTCAGCAATTCACGTATATCTCTTTCCTGCACTATTTCTCTCCTACACCACGATTCATGTTTCCGCGCAGGTACCCTTCCAGGTCGAGACAGACGTACCGAAAACCGATCCGCTGCAGCTCGGCAGCGGTTCTATCCATGAACTCGGTCGAGAAGAATACACTGCGTTCCTCGGCGGAGACCTCGATCCTGGCCACCCCCTCGTGATAACGAACCCGGCACTGTCTGATCCCCGCATCGCGTAGGTACCTCTCCGCCTCTTCCACCTGCCGCAGCACTTCCAGGTTGATGGATTTGCCGTATGGAATGCGTGACGCCAGGCAGGCAGCAGCCGGCTTGTCCCAGGTCGGCAGCCCGAAACGCCTGGAGAGCTCCCGAATCGAGCTTTTATCCAGTCCGCCCTCCAGGAAGGGGCTTTGGATGCCCAGCTCCTTCAAAGCCAGCAGGCCGGGCCGGTAGTCCGTCAGGTCGTCCGCATTCGATCCTTCCACGATCACGGAGATTCCCTCTTCTAAGGCCTTGGAGCGCACCCGTTCCATAATCGCAAGCTTGCAGAAATAGCAGCGGCGCGTAGAGTTGGCCGTCACCTTCTCTGGAAGCGTTGCGAGGGAAACGCTCCGGAACCGGATTCCGAGCTTCCCTGCCATGGTTGCAGCTTCCAGCATCTCGGACCGGGGCAGCAACGGCGAATCCACAATGATGGCCAGCGCCGCATCGCCCAATACTTCTTGAGCGAGATAGGCCAGAAGGGTGCGGTCGCAGCCTCCAGAAAACGCCACGGCCACGGAACCGCAATCCTTGAGCAATCGCCGGACCCGGTCCAATCCTGCCTGGAGAGCGGCCTCACTCTGCGCCATTGTGTGACTCTCCTGCTTCTCCCGCGCAGATGGTAATGCCTGACATAGCCGTATTATGCAGAGATTACAAGGCACTGTTAAGTGTCTGCATGCTGGATACGCCGCCTGCCGGAGCTCGTATACAATTGCTCCGGATTCAAATCCTTCGACCGGCCTCGAAAGCGGATCGATCCCTCATGCAGCAGCAAGACTTCCTCGCACATGAAGCGGACGACGCGAATATCGTGGGCGATGAGCACGTAGGCCAGGTCTCTCTGCCGCTGGAGGGCTTTGAGCAGATGGAGGATCTGCGCCTGAACCGAAACGTCGAGGGCGGAGGTAGGCTCATCCAACACGATCAGCTCCGGTTCGAGCATCAGGATCCTGGCCAGAGCCACCCGTTGATTCTGGCCGCCGGAAAGCTGGCGAGGTAGGCGGGGCAATACCTCCGGCGAGAGCCCTACCGTATGGAGAATTTCGGGCAGTACGGACTGTACCCGGGAGAGACCGGCCAGTTTTCCTACCTCTTCGAAGGAACAACGGATCGTTTTCGCTGGATTAAGCACCCCCTCGGGGTCCTGGAACATCATCTGTACGTTCCTTCGGAACAATCTCCACCGTCCCGACCGAAGCTCCTCCAGCTTCGATCCTCTATAGAAAACCGTACCCAGGGTCGGCTGATCTATGCCAGCAAGGATCCGGCCCAGGGTCGTCTTCCCGGCGCCGGAAGCACCAACGATCCCCAGGGTTTGTCCGGGATGCACTTCCAGGTCAATGTCCCGCAGTACCTGGTGCGAGTGACGGAAAGGCCAGCCGCTGCGGAACACCCTGCTGACTCCTTCGGCTTTTAGGAGTATAGCAGGCATCGCACGACACTCCTTCTCGAACCGTACAAACCAGGGGTCTCTCTGCTGCAGGCGGCGGTTCGATGCTGGCAGCGGGGGTGAAAACGGCAACCTGAGGGGAGATCGGTCAGGCTCAAAGGCGGTCCTGGAATAGCATGGAATCCGTTCTCCGGCAGGCATTGAAGTAGGGCTCGGCTGTAGGGGTGCTGCGGTTCGGAGAATAGCACCTCCGTTTGAGCAATCTCCATGACCTGCCCCCCGTAGAGCACAATCACGGTATCAGCGATCTCTCCGGCCAGCTCCAGATCGTGGGTGATCAGCAGCAGAGAGGAGCCGTTGAGCTTTTTGATGGTGAGCATTTCCTCAAACACCAGATGCCGCAGCCCGGCGTCTAGTCCTTTGGTCGGCTCATCTGCGATCAGCACCCGCGGATCCAGGATCGTGGAGGCGGCGATCAGCACTCGCTGGTTCATCCCGCCTGAAAATTGAAAGGGGTAGGCGTCCAGATGCCTCTCCACATCATGAAAACCCAGACGTTCCAGGCGAGACAGCACCCGCTTACGAGTCGATCGCAGGGGCACTCCCCGGTGCAATGAAATGGTTTCACCGATCTGCCTGCCGATTTTGTGGATCGGATTGAGGGCCAGGGAGGGATTCTGCAGTACGATGCCTATTCTCTCTCCCCGCAGCCGTGCCATCTCCCGCTCGGACAAATCGAGCAGATTTCGATTCTCGAACTCGATCACACCC
>CAZLRN010000392.1:0-4664 GCA_964561715.1 uncultured Spirochaetales bacterium | reverse complement strand
ATCCCTACTTCAACAACGAGAAGGTCATGGTGGAGCTCAAGAAGGCCTTGGAAAAGCTCATCTGTATTCCGATCTGGCCGCAATTCTCGGAGATCTGGATGAAGCTCAGCCGGGAGACCATATTCAACGTGCTCGAGGGAACAAAGACTCCGGCCGAGGCTCTCAAAGAGGCCGCGGACGAGGTGAGGAGCAAGGGCTAATTATTATTCACATCAGGATAGCTGCAGAGAGCGACGCTCTCTGCAGCTATCAGACTAATGCTTTTTTTCTTCCCGTTATGGGCGTAATCTAGTAGTATCAATCGATAAACAGGATGACGGATGGAACGATGAAAGAGAACGGTAATCGAACAGGCGAGGTTTCTTCCAGCAGGCAAATCATCACGCAAAAGATAGCTCCCTATATCTTTATCTCTCCCTTTTTCATACTCTTCGCCATTTTTATGATTTACCCCATCTTCTATTCCCTCATACTCAGCTTCCATGAATTTCAAGGTATTGCGCAGAGTACCTTTATTGGATTCCGTAACTATCTGACGCTCTTCAAGACCCAGCGGTTCATGGTTTCTCTGGGAAATACGACGACCTTTGCGGGCGGCATGCTCCTGTTTTCCGTCGTGACGGCCTTTTTGCTCAGCCTGATACTCAATTCGAGGAGAATACACGGAAGGAACTTTTTCAGGTTGGCCCTCTTTCTTCCTATCCTGACTTCGACGGTGGTCGCCGGCGCCGTATTCAATCTCATCTTTGTGGATACCCCCGGGGGATTGCTCAACGCTGCAATAAAGATCTTCGGCGCACCACCTCAGAGGTGGCTCTTCGGCAACTTCTGGGCGTTGAAGTCCATGCTTGTTCTGGCGTGCTGGCGAACGCTCGGCCTGAACACCGTCTACTTCATTGCCGGGCTCCAGGGGCTTCCTTCGGATCTCTACGAATCAGCGGTTATCGACGGGGCGGGTCCCTTTCAGCAGCTGAGATACCTCACGGTGCCGCTGATGAGGCCTGTCATCGCTTTCGTTGCGGTTATCACCCTGATCCACTCCTATCTGGTCTTCACGGAGGTTTTCATGCTCAGCCCCGGCTCTGCCAGGGACAACATGGTTACTCTGGGATATTACCTGTACGAGTCGGCCTTCCGATTCTTCAAATTCGGCCTGGGGGCATCGGTGGGTTTCGTGATGACCGTGATCATACTCGTCCTCTCGATCTTCCAGCTCTTGCTGCTGGGCGTCTTTCGCAAGGAATAGGAGGGTTAAAATGCGCGCAACGAAAGCTCAGAAGCTTTGGTCCATATTGGGATTTCTCTTTCTGCTTGCTTTATCCCTTGTGGTCACATTCCCCTTTTACTGGATGATCGCATCGTCCTTCAAGCCCATCGGCCGCATCTTTACAGATCCTATCGTGCTCATTCCGTCACCCTTTACATTCGAGAGCTATACCAGCCTTATCAACGAATCGGCTTATCTCCGGTGGTACCTCAACAGCCTGATCTATGCCGTTTTTTATCCCAGCCTGGCCATATTTTTCAGCACCCTGGGTGGTTTCGGCTTTGCCAAGTATGAGTTCAAAGGGAAAAACATTTTTCTGCTCATCGTGCTGGCTTCTATGATGATTCCTCTGCATGCCGTGATGATTCCCATCTTCATGTTGCTCATAAAGATCAAGTGGGTGAACACTTACTGGGGCGTGATCATACCCTTCGCCGCCAGTCCCTTCGGGATCTTCTTCGTCCGCCAGTACCTCGCCTCCGTGCCGACAGAGCTGATCTACGCCGGCCGGATCGACGGTTGCTCGGAGTTCGGTCTCTACTTCAGGATCATGCTGCCCCTCATGAAGCCTGCCGTAGGAGTGCTGGTGATCTATTTCGCGATGATCAGCTGGAACTGGTTCCTTTGGCCTTTGGTCGTGATGAGAGAGGGGTCTATGTTCCCCCTCAACGTCGGCATGGCATCCTTGATGTCGGATTACCGAATTCTCTACGACCAGCTCATGGCTGCCGCCGTGCTCTGCACGATCCCCTTGATCGTTCTGTTCTTGCTCATGCAGAAGCAGTTTATCTCGGGGCTTACCGCCGGCGCCGTGAAGCAGTAGGCACAGAGCAAAGCTGCGCCTCAGCCAACATTCACGAAAAGATAGTATACGCAAATGAGAAGGGACAAATAGCATGGAATCTAAAGTGATCGTCATCCTGGATGAAAAAATCGGAAGGGTTAACCCGAATATCTTCGGCCACTTCGCAGAGCATCTTGGGAGGTGCATCTACGAAGGCATCTACGTCGGTGAGGATTCTCCGATACCCAACACTCGGGGAATCCGAAACGATGTGATCGAAGCCATGAAGCAGATCAGCCCACCGGTTCTGAGATGGCCGGGGGGCTGCTTTGCCGATGATTACCACTGGCGAGACGGAATAGGCCAAAAGACGGAGCGGCGGAAGACCGTCAATATCCATTGGGGCAAGGTGGTCGAATCCAATCAATTCGGTACCCACGAGTTTGTTGATTTTTGCCGCCTTATCGGAGCAGAGCCCTACATCTGTCTCAACCTCGGAAGTGGATCACCTGAGGAGGCCAAGGACTGGATCGAATACTGCAATTTCGACGGCGACAGCAGCCTAGCTGAGGAACGGAGTCGCAACGGGAGCTCAAAACCCTTTGGGGTCAAATACTGGGGCATAGGGAACGAGTTGTGGGGTTGCGGCGGTCAGTGGGAGCCCGACGCTTATGCAGCCGAGGTAAAGAGATACCAGACCTTTATCCATGCTCACTCTCCCTTTACGATTGCCTGTGGTCCCAGGGGAAACAACACCTTCGAGCTCAGACGGGACTGGGTGTTGAGGTTTTTCGAGGAGTTCGAGAGAAAACAGCATCCGCGGAGTCGTCCATTGGACGCTTTTGCGCTTCATTTTTACACCCGAGGGCCCGATGCAGGGGGAGACCTCGAGTTTTCGGAAGATCAGTATTACTGGATGCTCAGGGAGACTCTGGGTATGGAGGAGCGGATCAAACAGGTTCGGGCGGGAATGGACGCCTATGACCCCGATAGGAAGATGGGTCTGATTATCGATGAGTGGGGGACCTGGCATCCCCAGGCGCAGCACGACACCGGCCTGGAGCAGCAGAACACCGTGCGGGATGCTCTTGTGGCGGCTCTGAATCTCGATATCTTCGTGAGGCGTGCAGACGAGGTCATCATGACCAACATTGCCCAGACCATTAATGTGCTTCAGGCGATGATTCTCACCAATGAGGACAGAATGGTCCTGACGCCGACGTACCATGTCTACAATTTGTACCAGAAACATCAGGCAGGCGATTCGTTGCGTGTTCTCGTCGATAGCCCGGAAATCAGTTTTGAATGCGGGGGAGAAAAGCTTTCCTTGCCGGCTGTCGCCGGTTCTGCGTCGGTCAAAGAGGGATCGGTCTTCCTTAGCCTGACGAACTTGCATCTGCGGGAGAGCGTTGAAGTGGATATTTTTCTCCTGAGCTCAGACGGCATAAAGATCAAAGACGTGAAAGCTCGGGAGTTGACGGGAAAGGACGGGCACGATCATAACTCCGTTGGAAATCCGAATGCCGTTACTCCCCAGGCATCGAAGATCTCGGCCGGGGAACTAAAAGGCGGTAAGTTCAGCCTGCCGCCTCATTCCGTTACGGTGCTGGAAATAGCCTTGGGGGCCTAAAGGAGAGAGCCTTTTATGAAAATCACAAAACTGAGCTTTGAAGAGCTGACCGGAGTTTGTCGACCCCCCTTTCCTCTATTCGAAGAGAGGCTTGTTCGACCTATCGATGTCTACCCCGAGCACCAATCGGAGGGCCAATCGGGAGGAGGAAGGTTCAAAAGACTCACTGACGGAAGCGTGGAGGTCACATCTGTCTACCTGACAGTTGAAACCGACGAAGGGATCACGGGCATTGCCGGTCCCGCTGAGTTGGGAGACGCTTTCTTCACTCAGCACCACATAGCGAACATAGTGATCGGGGAAGACCCCCTGGCTACGGAGCGCATATGGGATAAGGTGTATCGCCATCTCATCCACGGGCGCAAGGGCCGATCGATGTTTGCCGTAAGCGTTTTGGACTGCGCCCTTTGGGACATCCGCGGAAAGGCCGTGAATCTTCCAATATACAGATTGCTGGGAGGGCCGGTACGGCGAACCTTTCCAGCCTATGCCAGCATGCTGGGTTTCGCCATAGATCCCGAACAGGCGGCGGCTAGGGCCCGAAGCTACTCGGAGCAAGGATACACAGCGCAGAAGTGGTTTTTCCGCTACGGGCCGAATGATGGAGAGATCGGCGCTAAGAAGAACGTCGAGCTGGTCCGTGCGGTGAGGCAGGCGGTGGGACCCAACGTGGAGCTCATGTTCGATGCCTGGAACAGCTGGGATGTCCGGTACGCCGTCGATATTGCGCAGCGGGTGGCGGAGTACAGACCACGGTGGATCGAAGAGGTGGTCAAACCCGATGATATCCCGGGATATGCCCGGGTGCGAGAGGCTTCGCCGGTTCCCATAGCCGGCGGCGAGCACGAGTATACGCGGTGGGGAGCGAGGGATTACTTCACCGCCGGCGCTGTGGACGTGTACCAGGCGGATACCTTTTGGGCCGGCGGGATCCGCGAGATGGCCAAGATTGGCGCGGAGGCCCGGATCGAGGTCAGCCTCTT
>CAZLRN010000391.1:0-4667 GCA_964561715.1 uncultured Spirochaetales bacterium | reverse complement strand
GACCTTTTTTTCCTAAAAATCAATGACTAAAAACCTATTCTGACATTCCCACCCGTTTAAAACAATGGAATTTTCAAATTCTAGACGCTATACTAAAGTGAAGACTTTGGTGCTAAAGGGAGGTATCATGAAAAAGCTATTTCTCCTTCTGGGAGTAGCGATTCTGCTTTCGTCCTGCATCGGAATAAAAAGCAACGTGGTCTTTAATCGAGATGGGACCGGAACCATCAATATGGAATACAGGGTCTCTAAGATGCTTACGGAGATGGGAGAAGGGGATGCAGATATGCCTCTGCCTATTTCCGAAGAGGAGCTGAAAACAGCTCTGTCTGGCCATCCCAATCTCACGCTGAAAAAGGTGAGTCAGCGCGAGGATGATAAGGATGTCTATATTGCATCGGAGATCGAATTCCAGAAGATCAGTGAATTCACCGACATTGAGTCTTTTGGTCAGATGCCGATGAGCCTCGAAGCCAAGGACGGGGAGTATGTCTTCAGACAGATTATTAGCGAGGGGAATGAACCTGCGGACGAAACTAAGGAGGGTGAATCTGACACAGAGGAGATGGATGCCGCTTCGAAGGAGATGATGGCTGCCTTTTTCGAGGGCTACGAGCTCTCTTTCGAGGTAAGCGCTCCCACCGAGATCACCTATCATAGCCTTGGCGAGCTTTCGGCCAACCGCAAGACTGTCACCTACAGCATACCGCTGCTGGAAATGGACGCCCTGAAAGAGGAGACGGTTCTAGAGGTCCGCTGGAACCGCTGAGAGTTGCCCTTAAAAAAGGGGGTGTCGCCGAGCAATTCGGCTGCACCCCCATGCACCATCCCATCTGAACCTTTCTAGGTTTCTTCGGGCGTTGAAGGCTCTGAGCTTTGATCCATCTCCGTACCTTCCTCTGCCTCTTCGCTTCCGGCAAATTTCTCCTTGATTTTTTTTCGAAACTTCATCTTCCACTCGAGGTGATCGTCGTCGTCATGGTCATGATTATGGCGGTGGGGTCCCGCTTTGAAAAGAATGTGAGCAAGCAATACCAGACCCCAACCCTGCCAGTACGTTATTTCCGGCAGGCCGAAGATAACCGGCATCAGCCAGTTCCACAAGAGCATTACGACGAATCCCAAAAGGAATGCCAGCAGTCCAGCAAGCAGAATTCCGCCGATTATCATTGGAATGTAGCGTAAGGAATTTTTTCTGATTTTCTCGAACATAGTATTCCTCCCTCGATTCTCCTATTGATCGATCTCGTCGATAATATCTTTTATCTCTTCGAGTCGCTTCCGCAGAGATCGCATGGCGTACCGTTTGCGCGCTAACAGAGTGTTTACCGGTGTCCCGGTGAGCTCTGCGATCTCTCGAAACTTTCTTCCTTCTATCTCCTGCATGATGAAGACCTCTCTCTGGGCCCGCGGAAGCTCTTCGAGGCACTCTATCAAGGCATCCGTCGCTACTGAGCGCAGATAGTCGTTTTCGATATTGATACCGGTATCGGACAGCAGATCCTCTAAGGAGGGATTATCGTCAAATCCACTCAGCGGTACGGTCTTGAAGCGCCTTTTGCGATACCAATCGATGATTCTGTTCCTCGCCGCACGGTAGAGCCATCCCACTAGATTTCCAATAGGCTCCGTCACATCCATGGCGCGGGCTGCGTGGGAAAAGACGTCCTGGAGGATGTCTTCGGCATCTTCGGCGCTGGAAATCCGCGACTTTATAAATGCCAAGAGCCTGTTTTGCTCGTCTCGGAATGTCTGGTCGAGCCTTTCTGTCAGGGTTGCCTCCATCATACCCTAAAGGACGAGGATACCGAGATTTTATTGTATCAATTATCGAGATACGCAGAAACTAACCCAACCGATGGAGAAAGGGCACGAGCAGGGGAACAGCTGCAGAGAGCAATGCGCCTGATACAAGAGCCACCGGAGCCGACTCTGCGCCCAAACTGCGCTCTATCACGGGTAGGGTGACATCCATGCTGGTGGCTCCTCCCATTCCTATGGCGATATTGGGTAGGGGGCAACGGGCCACTAAAGGCACAAAAACCAGGGCAATGGTCTCCCTCAGCATATTGGAGAGAAGGGCTACGGTTCCCAGAAAGGGGCCGTCGAGATCTGTGAGGATTATTCCGGAGAGGGAGTACCATCCGAATCCCGCGGCAACCGCCATGCCTTTGCCCCAGGTCAACGGAATGACGCGTACAAGGGCCAGAGAGGCAAAGTATCCACCTGCCAAGCTTCCCACTGCGGTTCCGAAGGGTACGAGTAAAAGATCGGGTTGGCTCAGTATCTGCCTTAGGGGAATCTTTTTTTGGGCGAAGCTGATCCCTATGAAAAAAAGGAGGATATAGAGCAAAAGCCTGATGAGCCACTCCGCGGCAACATTGGGAATTGCTCTGAGAGTGATTCCGAGCAAAGTGCCGGCTCCCAAGACGGCTACGAGGATGAGTGGATCCCGCAACTCCTTGACTAGAGCCCAGAGAGTTCGGTGCCTTTGCGGAGCTCTGATTTTCATTCTTCTACCGCTAAAGGGAAGGTAGAGGAGCGTAAGAACGACGAGGGTTCCAAGCACAGAGAAAGTGGCAAAGCACAGGGAGACTGCTCCCAGCTTTTCGAGTTGCTCCAATAGCGCTTCAGTGGATCCGATTCGAAAGCCGATCGTTGCGATAAGGATATAGAAAGTGAAGGCCGTGAGACTTTCGACAATTCTAATGCTTATCCGGTGGAGCCTCCAGGCAAGCAGAATGCCCAGCGCGAAGGGTACAAAGAGCGAGGTCAGATACAGTAGCTGGGAAATCACAGCCTGAGGAATCCCGGTGGTAAGAGCGATTCGACGGCCAACAGGATCAGAATGAGCACAATAGCGGGAAGGAAATTAGCTGTTTTGAGCTTGGTCAATCCGAGAAGGTTGATGCCGATCATGATGACGAGAACTCCTCCCACACTGGTGAGCTCGCTTAAAACTAGCTCAGTAGCGTAGGGCTGGAGGTACCTGGCCAGAAGAGTCAGGGAGCCCTGGTAGACGAGTATCGTAAGAGCCGCGAAGGTAACCCCGATGCCTAGCGCTGCGGCAAAGACGATGGCCATGAATCCGTCCAGCACGGATTTTGTCAGGAGTAGCTCATAGTTCGCCTCGGCTCCCGCCTTGAAGGCTCCGATCAGGGTCATGGCCCCCACGCAGAAGATAACGGACGAGTTGAGGTAGGCGTAAGCGAAATTGGTTTCGGAATCGCCGGCCCGGGAGACTCTCTTGAGAAAGGAGCCGAAGCGTAGGATTCCCCCCTCGATATCGAGCCAGTTGCCCAGGATACCCCCCGCGATGAGCGACAGGGCTAAATAGACGATTCTCGTGCCGGCCAGCGACATCTTTATGCCTATGACCAGGGAGACAAGACCGGCTCCTGCGTAGACGATGGACTTCATCGAATCACTGATCTTACTGTGAAGGAAGAATCCGAAGAGTGCTCCTATCACTACCGCTGTACAGTTGATAAATGTGGCTATCATGGCTGATCTGTGCTATCTTGCAGAAAATCGATTCACGGCGGTGTGTCTGTACACACTACCCGGTTCCAGGATGGCCGAAGGAAAGCTCGGAATGTTCACGGCATTGGGAAGGTTCTGCGTCTCGAGGCAAAATGCGCTGTGTTTGTCGTAGCTGACACCTTGCCGCCCCTTGATGCCGTCCAGAAAATTACCGGTATACAGCTGAACACCAGGTTGATCGGTCGATATCTCCAAACAGCGGCCGGACTCGGGATCGCAGATCGAACAGACCTCCTTTAGATCAAAAGCAGCGTCCTGCTCATCGATGACGTAGCAGTGATCGTAGCCACCTCCTGCAGCGTCGATCCTCTCACCAAGTGCGTGAGTCTGGGTGAAATCCATGGGTGTTCCTCTTACGTTTCTCAGCTCGCCAGTGGGAATAAGATTTACGTCAACAGGGAGGTATCTGCTGCAGCGCATGGTGAGCTCGTGCCCCAATATATCGCCGGACCCTGCTCCGGCCAGGTTCCAGTATGAGTGGTTTGTAAGATTCACTGGCGTCGGCTTATCCGATTCTGCCTCGTATTCGATGCGAAGCTCATTATCGGTCAAGGTGTAAGTTACTTTGACGTTCAGATTGCCAGGATAGCCCTCCTCTCTATCGGGACTTGTGTAGAGGAAGCTGACTGAGTCCTCTCCCGGATGTGACCCCCACAAAACTTTGTCAAATCCCCTGTTGCCGCCATGAAGGTGGTGGCGACCGTTTTCGTTGCAGGCCAGAGTGTATTCTACGCCTCCCAGCGTGAAACGGCCACTGTCGATGCGATTGGCGCATCGACCGATAGTGGCGCCGAAGTAGGGATGTTCTCCAAGATAGCCGTCGAGGGAATCGAATCCCAGTGTGATTTCATCCAAATTTCCGTCTCTATCCGGGGCTTTTAAGGAAATGAGAATGGCGCCGTAGTTCATGACCGTGGCGGTGATTCCGGAGGGACCCGTCATGGTATACTGTGTAACGGGCTTGCCCTCCGGTGTTTTGCCATAGAGATTCTCAATCAAAGACATCAGTCCTCTCCTTAAGCGTAGAGTGAATAAACATAGCCGGTATCTTTGAAACACGTCAAGGCCGTGTACTCGTTCAGGACATATGAGACTGGGAGAGTTATGGAGGGACGGAGGAGACG
>CAZLRN010000390.1:0-4702 GCA_964561715.1 uncultured Spirochaetales bacterium | reverse complement strand
ATCTGCGCCTCCGCATCGTTGATGCCCGGTATGCAGGGCACCCTTACCTGAATTTCGTCCCTCGCATCGCAGAGGCGTTCGAGGTTTTCGATGATTCGACTGTTGGATACACCTGTGTACCGCCGGTGAAGGTCATCATCCGCCATTTTAAAGTCGTAGAGAAAGAGATCTGTTACTCTAGAGAGACGTGAGAGAGCGTCCCAGGAGCTGAACCCGGTCGTTTCAGCGGCGGTGTGAATTCCCCCTTCTTTGAAAGCCGAAAGCAGCTGAAAAGAAAACTCTATCTGCGCCAGCGGTTCCCCACCACTCAGAGTGACGCCGCCCCCGGACCGCTTAAAATAGGCTGCATCCCGGCTGATTTTCTCGAAGATCTCTGAAACTGAGACCTCTCTTCCAGCCATCTCGAGGGCGCCGGCGTAGCACACCTCGCAGCACTTCCCACAAGCGTCGCAGAGGTTGCGATCGATTGAGACGGCGCGCTCACCCATCTTAAGTGCGCTCTGAGGACAGGTCCTGATGCACAGACCGCAGGCCGTGCAGCGCTCGAATCTGAAGAGAAGCTCGGGACGGGGCGACTGCGATTCGGGGCTGTGGCACCAGAGACAAGAGAGAGGGCAGCCCTTGAGGAAGATGGTCGTTCGAATACCCGGACCATCGTGAGAGGCAAATCGGTCTATGTCAAAAATGGTTCCTGTGCAGGACACTAGGCCAGCCCGTGCTCCACTCTTTCGATGTGCAGACGCTGCTGCTGTTCGCTGAGCAAGACGAAGTAGGCTGACCATCCACCCATTCGCACGCGTAGATGCCTGTATTTTTCAGGCTCCTCCATTGCACGTTTCAACTCCTCCACATCGGTCACGGTGAACGTCGCCATGTTGCCGCCCCGCTCGATAAAGGTTTCGATCAGACCGGTCAGCCTGCGTGTGCCTTCTTCTCCTTTAAGGCTGCTCTTGGAGAGCCTCAAGTCTATGGGCGCACCCCCGGCGAGATCGGATACACGCATCTTGAGGTAGGAGTTGATGGCAGCCGTGGGACCGGAGAGGTCCGTACCGGGCACGGGAGAAAGATTCGCTGCAACCGGATCGCCGGTGTGGCGCCCATCCGGGGTTGCACCAACCTCCTTGCCAATCATCACGTACCACGAAAAGGTTCCCGCCGAACACGGAAAGAGGATCTCAGGATAACGAGCGGCATGATGCCGGGATCTTTCGACGAAATAGTCCATGAGCTGGCGACCTATGGCATCGGTGTAGTCCTCGTCATTGGCAAACTTAGGCACACGCCTCATGAGTCTCTGGCGCAGGTTTTCGAAGCCTTCCCAGTTGTTCTGGACGGCGGCGAGCAACTCATCGATGCTGACCTGCCTGTCTTTGAAGACCAGCTTTTTTATGCCTGCCATGGCATCCGCTGCGTTAGCGATCGCTTCCGACATGAGATGCCAGATCACGTATCGCGCCCCCGAATGGGTCACGTCCTTCTCTTTTTCGATACAATCGAGGACGAGTGCGGAGAGATAGGGATTGTAGCAGTATCTACCGTGGGCGCTATGTTCCAAGGTGTCCTGGCGTACTCGCTCGCCAATATAGTCGATAGCTGTCTTGACCTGGTGGTCCAGCTGCTGCTGCCAGGCTTTCATCAGATCATCGAAGGTCGAGAAATTTCGAGGATCACCTGTATCGGGGCCCAACTTCTTGCCGTGCATGGGGGCATAGCCTCGGTTTAGAGCCAGCTCGAGGTAGAGCAAAAAGTTGATTCCCCTCACGAGCTCCTGATCCGATTTGCCCTGTATCATGGTCTCCCAGCAGTTCGAGTTGGCGTAGTCTCTGGCGTCCTCGATGGGCACACCGAGGTCATGGTAGGCCTGGATGATGACGTCGTCGTTGTTCACGTAGGGCATGCCTCCGCCTTTTTTCAGAACCTCTGCTGTTCGGAGGACCAGCTCTGAAGGAGAATCTTTGTGCAGCCTCACCGTAACGACGGGGCTCGTCAGCGCGAACTTTTCCAATGAGTTGAGGCAGAGATAAGTAAGCTCGTTCGTGCCGTCCTCGCCGTCGGGGCAGATGCCGGCGAGAAGTATGTTCTGCCCGAAGTGATTAACGGCATCGGCCGCGTCGTCGAGAAACGAGAATCTGTTGCGATGGCCCGCCCGCCATACCCAGGAATCAGCCTCGCTGGTTGCCCTGTGCGCGGTCTCAGTCAATTTCCCCGTGGCATCACTTTTTTTGAGGGCCTCGCGTCTAACGGTAGCGATCTCGTCAAAGAACTTGTCCCGGCAGATCTGACCCCGATCGTTGAATCGAAGCCAGAGGCAGTCGATAAGTTCCTGGGCCTCGTCTAGGGATATCCTGCTGTTCTCCAGGTCAGACTTCAGGAAGGGATAGAGGAACTGATCGAGTCGGCCACAGGCGATCTGAGTGCGTGTCGTGAACAGAGCGTACTGGACGAACCAGAAAGACTGAACGGCCTCGTGAAAACTCTTGGGCGGGAATTCCGGCACCCGTCGGCAGATCTCCGCGATTTGGCTGAGCTCCCCGCGCCGCTTCGAATCCGACTCTGCTGCGCTGAGGTTTTCAGCGATATCCGCATAGCGGTGAGCCATAGAGACAACCGCGGACAGTTCTCTCTTCATAGAATTGAAAAAATCGATCTTTTCACGGACCTTCTGAGCCCCGTTTCCTTCGGCCGAGGTGCGGGACTCGAGGCTCGATAATTTCTGATCGATTTCCTTGAGAATACCGGATATGCCCTCTTTTAGAAGCTTCGGATAGTAGGGCGTCTTGTGAGCGAGCCTTCCGACAGGTTCTGCTCCGTCGTAGCAGACCTCTTTGTATTCCTCGTCTATAAGAAACCAGGGAAGCACGACTCTGACCGCAACGCCGTCCTCCAGCGTATTGCCTACGATTAGATCATCATCTTCGATGCCAATGGGCATTTCG
This sequence comes from uncultured Spirochaetales bacterium, assembly GCA_964561715.1. GTDB lineage: Bacteria > Spirochaetota > Spirochaetia > SZUA-6 > CAZLRN01 > CAZLRN01. The sequence goes on along the minus strand of CAZLRN010000390.1, from coordinate 1,766 downwards.
AGAAGAGTCTTCTCAAAGGCTTTGGCATGCCGAAGCACGATGGGCATTTCTGCCACGCTGGGGTCGTCGAAGATGTTCAGGTTGTGACCCCATCGCTTCTGCGTTTGGGTCATACGCTCCTGGAGCAATGCGTAGAGGCGCGCCACTCGAGGAGTCGTTCCCCTAAGGGAAGCATCGGTTATCGGATCTTTAGTCAGCACCACGTCGGTCATTTCGGCCGTTCCTCCCGTGGATTTTTTCTAAGATATTCTAAACGATTCTGTTATTTTATGCCACTGTAGCTATGCTGAAGAAGAACTTGCTGGTTGCGATGATTCAGCTTTCCCTTCAAGCTGCGCCATACCTTTCTTATTGTGGACAGTGAAATGGTTAGAGCTGTATGGAAATCCTCTGAAAACCTCTATCGCGCTTTCATCAGACTTCCACACTTATCTCACTTCTGGCGCCCAAGGCATCCCACTTGATGTAGGTGACAAGGGACGGATCGAAGTACCATCCCCTGGTCGACTTTTCCAAATCATTGTAGGATCTGAAAGAAGGCGCTTCTACGCCGTTCACTTTCACCCGAAGAGGACAGCCGCTCTTGTTAAGCTTAACGATGTAGCTTTTTGTTGACGAGCTCAGCTCTATGATGGTCCTGTCCGCCTTTCTTCGAGCACGAACCATAACCATTTCGTCGTCATCGTAGACGATGCACTCGGTCTCCGAGCAGAGCCAGATATCCAGTGTTATGGGATCGAGGGGTTTTTCACCGATATAGGCCATCTTGGGTCCCATGGGAATCATGGAGTCGCCTCGTACATACAGGGGGAGAACCTCCAAAGGGGGCTCGATTTTCAGAGATACGGGTCCCTCGTAGGAGCGAGCCGTCCAGTAATCGAACCAGGTGCCTTCGGGCAGATATACTGCACGCTGGTTATCCTGAGAATATACAGGTGCCACGAGAAAAGCGTCCCCGAACAGATACTGGTCTTCTATGTCGCAAACGAGAGGATCCTCCTGGTACTCCAATACCAATGCTCGTATCAAAGGAAGTCCTGTCTGCGTGCATAGGTATGCCTGCGAATAGATGTAGGGAAATAGACGGAATCGCAGCGTAGCATACTTCCTGAATATGTCCGTGGCGCGTTCGCCAAAATGCCAGGGGACCCTGTCCGGCAATCCTCCATGGAGACGCACGTGCGAGAGGAACATCGACCATTGAGTCCATCGGATCCAGAGCTCTGGTGTGAGATCTCCTGTCTCAGCCTGGAAGCCGCCGTTGTCACAGCTCCAGAAAGCAACGCCCGAAAGCCCTATGTTAAGGCCAGCCCGGATGTTTGTAGCCATATCTTGCCAGGAGCAGTTCGGGTCACCGGACCAGCAGATGGGAAACCGCTGCATCCCGGCGGTTCCTGACCGGGCATTGACCAAACCCCTGTGATCGGTGCCCTCTTCGATCGCTTCGAAGGTCGCTTTTTGGTAGAGAAGAGTGTATATGTTGTGCACCTCCAGGCCGGACCTTCCGTTGTGGAAACACGCGTCGGCCGGCAGATCCTCACCGAAATCAGACATCCCGATTCCGAAGCATCCGGCTTTCAGGTGCTCGATAAGCTTGTTCTTCCACCACTGCACGGCATCGGGATTTGTGAAATCGGGTAGATAGCACGGTGAGTAGAAGAGGCGGCTGTGCCGCATTCTCCAGGCGTCGTCCCGATCGCGCACTGCCATCGACTACTCTGCCTCTCCTCTTACCCCCGTCGAGGCTCTCCAGCCGACGGGAACTT
>CAZLRN010000389.1:0-4711 GCA_964561715.1 uncultured Spirochaetales bacterium | reverse complement strand
GCCCCATAGTTTAAGGTCTCAATTTCATGTCACAACCAAGCACTTCTTTCAATCGGGACACCCACCGCTTATTACCTAAGAGGGATTCTGTAACGTAACACTAGGAAATTGGAATATTTTGCCACGTGAGGAAACGGAATCTGTTCTCTTTCATTTTTTTGAAACAGCGGAAAAAAACCAAACTGAAGCGCTGGAAGGAGACAGAACCATTCGACTATAATGGCAATATTAAAATATGTGGAGGTAAAAAATGAAAAAAGACAAAGACATCTACCGAACACTCCAGCAGTACTTTGACACTATGCCCATCGGTTTCCCCAAGACGCGTTCCGGTGTTGAACTCCGGTTACTCCAGCATTTCTTTTCCCCAGAAGAGGCAGAAGTAGCTCTTGCGATGGATTTCACGCCCAGGACAGCGAAGGAGATCCAAGAACGTCTGTCACAGACGGACTTCACCCTGCAGGAAGTGGAGAAGAGAATCCGTTCCATGGCTGAGAAGGGATCTGTTTTAACGAAGAACTTGAAGGGTGAGGAGCGTGCGTACGCTGCTATGCCTTTTGTCCTGGGCATGCACGAAATGCAGCTTCCCCGTCTCACTCCGGAATACCTGCAAAATCTGAGCAAGTTCATGAACGAAGGATTTGGTCTCGAGTACATCTCTACAGCCGTCCCTCAGAGCAGGATCATCCCGATCGAAGAGAGTATTACTACCGAGCACGCCGTTGCCACCTACAACGATGTCAGGAATATCATTGAGAACGCAGACCCTATCTACATTGGGGAATGTATCTGTAGAAAGGCGTCCGAAATGGCGGGATCGCCGTGTTCTATCACCCACAGAAAGGAAGTCTGTATGGGATTCGGTGATTTCGCGGCTGCATATTCGGAATTTCTGGGATTCGGGAGAAAAATATCGAAAGAGGAGGCTCTCGCTATTTTACGCCAGAACGAGGAAGACGGCCTCGTACTGCAGCCCTCGAACCAGCAAGAACCGTATTTTATCTGTTCCTGCTGCGGGGACTGCTGCGGATTGCTCAAGATGGCGAAGAGTATGCCACGGCCGGCGGATTTTATTTCCAGCAATTACTTTGCTAGAGTGGACAGCGAGCTCTGCAATGGATGCGGTAAGTGCGTATTGCGGTGTCAGATGGATGCCATACAGATGAAGAACGAGAAAGCCGTTATGGATGAAAGACGATGTATTGGCTGTGGCGTCTGCGTTGCATCGTGTCCCACGAAAGCACGCTCTCTCGTAAAGAAAGAAAAAGAAACAGTACCTCCGAAGACGGAGGCAGATTACTACGAGCTGCTAGCAGTAAACAAGAAGAGTAAGTTCCAGAAGCTCATGACGGGCATAAAGGCAAAAATGGGGATTCCACAGTAGCGTCTCAGTGATCACTCAGCCCACCGAGAAGGAGCTGACCTCATTCCGGAGCCAGTGTATCCACGCCTTCAAGGCCGTGTCCTGTCTTGCAGGAGATGGGAAAGATTATCGATTGCGGATTGAGAATCTTCACTCGTTCCTTAACGATGTCCAGGTCGAACTCCTTGTAGTCTGGATAGTCGATCTCATTTATTATTATGGCATCCGCGACCTTGAAAATCAGCGGATATTTAACGGGTTTGTCATCACCCTCGGGAACACTCAAAATTACCACGTTTCTGAAGGCTCCAGTATCGTACTCGGCCGGACAGACGAGGTTACCCCCGTTTTCGATGAAGATTAGGTCCACCTGAGCCAGATCGAGTGATGCGAGTCCTTGTTCTACCATAGCCTCATCCAGATGGCAGAACCCGCCGGTACGGATCTGGACCGACGGTACACCCAGGTAAGCGATTTTCTCTGAATCCAGAGTGCATTCGATATCCCCTTATTTTATGTAACAGAATCCCTGTTCTGTTTCATTTCATTCGATCTTAATAGACTTCTTTTTCATCCCAAACGAGTTGTTACAAACTCTGGATTGAGTCCCTTTCTCGGAAATACCGCAGAAATTCTCTAGGTTTCATACCCTCCGTCCTGAGAGCAAGCGCCTTATCGACGATTATACGACCCGTACGCCCGGTTTGTTGGTGATCGTTTCAGGCAGCCGTGCACTTCCGCTAAGAGTCCTTTTACTTCCCGACAAGGTCTGCGATCTGAATGGAATGCTTCTTTCATCGTCTTCCATGGTCCCCCCGGGCCCTCCTGGAGAGAGCCCTAATGTAATTTTAAGCTGTCGGTCCACTTCTTTCGAATTGTTCAGTTAGTCCGAAATTCGCCGATATGCGCCGTTTCGATACATGTCTAATCCCTCGTCCTCCCCCTCGCCCGAATAAAATCGCCCGAATGCAATCCTGAATTATGCAGTGGAACTATTGCGCTTAGCCATTGAGCCATTCAATAAAGTGTCCGAAGGACCAAATCCACAGGAGAAAGAGGTAAAGCTAGACGCAGCATTAACGGGTTCCTGCACGAAGCATCAGGCCATTGATAATCGAAAGTGGAAAGTTGCATCAAGCATATAACTGCAACACTTGCTCTAATGTTGATACGTTAAAACGACAGGCATCTGGCTAGTACTTCCAAGCACTACCGCCAAACCATCTTACTGCCACATAGGCTAGCTTCCGCCGCCAAGCTTTCACGCTTTCCTCGCTCATCAGATCCCTGAATATCTCATCACTTTCTTTGCGGGTAAACTCTCTTGGAGGCTCTACTGCCCCTGCAGGAAGCTTGCCATGGTAGTGATAAAGGAAGTCATGTAGGAGGGGCGCCAAAATCGACAATTCAAAGGGGGCGATGAGCCACCAAAAGAGACGGGGGATGGAAGCAAGATCGAAATTAAAACCTTGCTTTATATTGAAGCGGTGCTTCTGGAATTTGCACATGTAAAACGCTTCGAGACGCCATACTTTCCCAACCGTAAGGTACGTCACAACTGGTGGCGGAAAATGAGACGCAGTAATTCTCAGCTCTTGCCTATCGAGCGTATATACAAACTTTTTAATTGGATATCATCTCCTTTCATATTAGTATTGACAGCATATCAAGATCGAGTATTCATTCCAATATCTCTACGGCCTATACCCTATAAATCACATTCAAGTCGTGTCCTTCTGGGACATGAGCCGTAGGGCCGAGCGAGGCTAATCCGGGTGGGGCTTGAATGCCAATATTACAAGATACATCCCGCCGCCATTATGGAAACATGGCGCTAATGCTCTCTCGTTTGTGAATTCTTCGTATCGCTTCTCCGAAGCAATCAGCAACCGATACTAATTCTATCTTATCTGAAAGCTTAACCGGTTGGTTTTCAACCGTGTCAGTTACCAAAAGCTTCTCGATAGGGCTGTTATCTATTCTCTCTATAGATCCGGCGGAGAAAACGCCATGGGTGATAGCAGCCAAAATCCTTGACGCTCCTTTTTTTGAAAGCTTGTGTGCAACATCAACCAAGGTACCACCGGAGAGGACAAAGTCATCAACTACAATTGCTGTCTTACCGCTGACATCGCCTATTATGTCCAGAACTTCCGCCCGTTCATCGTGATGAGTTCTTTGCTTATCTCCAATCGCAACCGAAACACCAAGATAGTCAGCGTACACCCGCGCCTCGTCTGCGAAGCCTGTATCTGGAGCGACCACAACATTATTGTCCGATACGAGCTCTCGAATCCTGTTACAGAGCGTCGGATGGCCATAAAGGTTGTCCACCGGAATCTTGAAGAAGCCCTGTATCTGCGGGGAATGTAGATCCATCGTTACTACTCTATCGGCACCAGCCACCTCAATTGCATTAGCGCAGACCCTTGCCCGTATCGAGACACGTGGTTCATCCTTCTTATCTCCCTTACCGTAACTAAAGTAAGGTATCACAGCTGTCACCGAGGAAGCACTTGCCCGCTTGAAGGCGTCAATCCAGAACAGCAATTCCATGAAGTTGTCGTTCGTTTTGTGTATTGTCGACTGGATCAGGTATATGTCTCTCCCACGAACGTTCTCCAGAACACGAACAAAGGTATTGCCGTCTGAGAAGACTACCGTTTCATTTTTGCGTACTGGAGTCTTAAGATAGGCACACACTTTCTCCGTCAGTCTACGGCTACCGCTGCCGGAGAACACCATTAACTCGTCAGCCTGCATGGACTTCACTCCTTTACGTCAAGCACTGATTTTCGAAAGGCCAGTGCGAAGGCGTTAGCTCGAGCCTCCTTGAATGATGGCAACGCATAATCGCTACTTAAATCTCCTGTTTCTTCCGAAACCACTGTAACGCCTCAGATTCGATTTGGCTCGCCAATTCGCTTTTTCCTTTGTTATACGAATTTGGATCATATCGAAATTGCTTGGCTAGAGATGCTTTCATTTTGGAGTATTTTGTTGCACGATCCGAATGGGCGATTAGGTAGTCTCTAAATGCAATATGTCGTTTAAGATGCGGATCACCAATCTTATAAACATGTACATGATGCGAGTGTTGCGGAAGTCCTCTTCGAAAATACCTCCGTCCCGGTATCCCTTGTTCACCTCTTGATTCATAGCCTATCTTTCTCATTTTATCATTCAGACTATCTACTGCTTCAATATCAGATACGGAGATCATTATATCAATAACAGGTTTTGCATTCATATTGGGAATGGATGTGCTTCCGATGTGATATATGTCTAATAGCAAGTTCCCGAACACATTACGCAGAATGCTAGCTTCAGTTTCAAACTCCTTCTTCC
>CAZLRN010000388.1:2859-4712 GCA_964561715.1 uncultured Spirochaetales bacterium | reverse complement strand
TTGGGTTGTGGGCGGGCCGCGTAGGCCTCAGCCGGCCACGTCGCAGCCAACGATAAGCTATCATAAGTTCTCTCTGACAGGAGGTGACCATGATCAAAGCCAAGCTGACTCTGGATAGGGATTTTACAATAGGCAAGGTGGACCCCCGAATATTCGGCTCCTTCGTCGAGCATTTGGGACGGGCCGTCTACAGCGGGATATACGAGCCGGAGCACCCATCAGCCGACGGTATGGGATTTCGCGGAGATGTCATGGACCTTGTGAAGGAGCTTCGAGTGCCGATCGTCCGCTATCCAGGCGGAAACTTCGTCTCCGGGTACAACTGGGAGGACGGAGTTGGTCCGGTAGGGGAGCGCCCCAAACGCCTGGATCTGGCATGGAAGAGCCTGGAACCCAACCTTGTTGGCACGAACGAATTCGTGCAATGGGCCAGGCGTGCCGGCTCAGACCCCATGCTGGCGGTCAATCTGGGCACCAGGGGGATCGATGAAGCCCGCAATCTTCTAGAATACTGCAACCACGCCTCCGGCACCTACTGGAGCGACCTCCGAAGATCCCACGGCTACAGCGAGCCCCACGACATCAAGGTATGGTGTTTGGGCAACGAAATGGACGGGCCGTGGCAAATGGGACACAAAACCGCGGAAGAGTACGCCAGATTGGCCCACGAGACCGCCAAGATGATGAAGCTTGTCGATCCGAGCATCGAGCTCGTGGCCTGCGGCAGCTCCCACTCCCGCATGCCCACGTTTCCGGACTGGGAGTCCCGGGTGCTGGAGGAGTGCTATGAAGATGCCGACTACATCTCTCTCCACTCCTACTACGAGAATGCTGACGACGACACCGGAAATTTCCTGGCCAAGTCTGTGGATATGAACCGCTTCATCGAATCCGTCATTTCGGTCTGCGATTTCATCAAGGCTAAAAAGCGGAGCAGCAAAACCCTTTATCTTTCCTTCGACGAGTGGAATGTGTGGAATCAAACCAGATGGAGGAGAAATAGACAGAGCATCGAGCCCTGGAGCTTCGCGCCTTCTCTCATCGAAGATGTCTACACGATGGAAGACGCCCTCCTGGTGGGCTGTCTGCTCATCACCCTTCTCAAACATGCAGACCGGATCAAGATCGCCTGCCAGGCCCAGCTGGTCAACGTGATTGCTCCGATCATGACGGAGAAGGGAGGCGCGGCCTGGAGGCAGACCATCTTTTATCCCTATCTGCACGCCTCCAGCTACGGCAGGGGAACTGTTCTCGATGCAGCCATCCAGTGCCCAGAATACGATACCAAAGAGTTCGGGCCCGTACCGCACCTCGAGGCAACGGCAGCCCTGGATCCTGACAGCGGCGAGCTCACGCTCTTTGCCGTCAATCGCGGCCTCTCCGACGAGCTCTCTCTGGAATGCGATCTGAGAGCGCTCCCCCAAACGCGTCTGCTCGAGCACATCGTCCTGGACCATGAGGATCGAAAAGCTGCAAATACAAAAGAGAATCCCGGCAACGTGACGCCCCATCTCTCTGACGGCGGCGTGCTCGAGGAACAGACGCTTCGAGTGACCCTCTCTCCGCTCTCCTGGAACGTCATTCGACTGGGGCTCGAGCGGAGGTAGCCGACTTCACGGGCTGGGCGTCCTGCGCGGCTCATAAGAATGAGCTTGAGCGTAGGAACGCTTGCGCTGCCCATAGGAATGGGCTGGAATGGGCTGGAATGAGCTTGGAATGGGCTGGAATGGGCTTTGGCTTTTCAGATTCTCATAAAAAGGTTATGGTGGGCGTTATGGAAAAGATAAAGCTGGGCAAAACAGGAATGGAAGTGACCAAGGTCGGGTTTGGCGGAATACCGCTGCAGCGGTTGA
>CAZLRN010000388.1:0-2759 GCA_964561715.1 uncultured Spirochaetales bacterium | reverse complement strand
ACAGGAATGGAAGTGACCAAGGTCGGGTTTGGCGGAATACCGCTGCAGCGGTTGAGCGAGCAGGAGTCGATCGAGGTGATCCGAAGAGGACTGGATCTGGGCATAAATTGGATCGACACGGCCCATGGTTACAGTACAAGCGAGGAGAGATTCGGCAAGGCTCTGGAGGGTTATGAGGGAATCAAGATTTTCACCAAGGGCCCTGCCCAGAACCCCGAGGCCATAAGGGAGCAGATGGAGCTTTCCTTTGAGCGTCTCAAGGTGGATACGATCGATGTGTATCAATTTCACAACGTAAAGGGTCGAGAAGGCTGGGACGAGATGCTCAAAAACGGCACGGTGGATGTCGTACGCGAGGCCAAGCGGCAGGGCAGGATCAGGCATATGGCCGCTTCTGCTCACACCAAAGATGCGGCCAGGGCTGTGATCGAACACCCTGATATCGAAGTGCTCCAGTTTCCCTTCAACTTCATTATGGTGGAGGAGGGCGAAGAGATTCTGTCGCTCTGCAAGAACAGGTAGGATTGATAGCGATGAAGCCCTTTGCTGGTGGGGTACTGGAGGACGCGGAGTTGTGCGTCCGGTTCTTCATGGACTATCCGGAGGTTGTGCTGGATCCCGGATTCGAAAAAACCGAAGAGGTAGAGGAGGTGGTGCGCCTTTGCGATGCAGCCTCCGGCTTGACCGAAGCGAACAGAACCGCGATCGAGCGGCTGAAGGCCGAGTTGGGTACCCGTTTCTGCAGACGCTGCGGCTACTGCATGCCGTGCCCCCAGGGCGTTCAGATCCCAACCGTTATGAACACCCAATCCTTTATCAAACGCTTTCCTAATGAGCGGCTATTCTCCGGCAACTTCGCAAAGGGCATCACTTCTTACGAAAACTGCATCGAATGCGGGGAGTGTGAGGAGAAATGCCCCTATGATCTTCCGATTATCGAGACTATGAAGCTCTGGGTGGGCAAGTACGAAGAATTGAAGGAGCAGTACGAGACGAAAACCGCCTCATAGATCAGCTAAACCACAGTATCCAATGATCGACAGAAGTCACTCTTTGCTCTCTGATCCCGGAATCATAGGCAGGGCGATCGTCGCGACAGGGGGAAAGGGCGGTGTCGGCAAGACGACTACGGCATCGGCGCTGGCACTCCACTTCGCAGAGGCAGAGGGGCAGGAAACCCTCATCATTTCTTCCGACCCCACTCCATCCCTTTCCGATATCTTCGAACAGGACCTCGGCCTCGGCCGAACAAAGATCAATGGTGTCGCCCACCTGTACGGCCACGAGCTGAAGAGAGAGGTGATCTTGGAGGCATGGAAGGATCGGTTTGGCGATGAGATATACGAAGTCATTTCTTCCTATCTGCCGGTTGATCGAGAAATCATCGATTACGTTGCCGAAGCCCCCGGCCTGGCGGATGAGCAGTACATTCTCGCATACATCCTGGATCTGCACAAAACCGGAGGCTACGACAAGATCATCTGGGACACCGCGCCGGCGGGAGCCACTTTGGGACTGCTCAAGCTGGAGAGCCGGTTTTATGATCATCTCAACGATGCAGCCAGCCTCTATGTTAGCATGCGCTCACATCTGGAACGGATGGGAGAGAGACTTGGGTTGAAGAAGCGTCGGTCAGCTTTGGATATCATAAACTCATGGAAGGAATTGGCGGACGAAATCATAAAAACAATCCGAGACCAGGAGAAGGTCGAGTTTGTTATCGTTACGATCCCTGAGGGACTGGGAGTCTCGCAAACCCAGCGCGTCATCGGCGAACTCGAAGAGTACGGGATCGCCGTTCGGCACGTGGTGGTCAATCACGTTATTCCGGAGCAAGCAGCTTCTGACTCGAGCTTTTTGCAGTCCCGAATGCGAGTGCAGCAGTCTTACATGGATCTTCTCTCCAAAAGCTATGATGGTATGCTTACGGTGCTGCCCTTGCTCCCTGTAGAGGTAAAAGGCCTCGATGCTCTCCGGAGGATCCAAAAATACCTCTAGTGCATCAAACCTTAGAGGTATTTAACCTCACCTTGCTGATACCTGATCGCGAGCTTTGGCCGTTTTGCGGTTTCCGAGTACTCAGAGGTTCGGAACTGCTTCGTGCCATCTACAGTGCTCGGATTGTCTTCCAAAATAATCACGCCGTGGTTAGGCACATCTCCGCGGACCCAATCCCTGACAACCGATGTGATATCAAAACTGTACCAGGTATCGGCTGTAGCCCCTAGAATCTGTTCCTGAATGACTTCTCCGGAGAATTTCGATGGAAGCGCGGCAAGCCAGTCCCAATTTACGCCAGGCACATCTTCGCCATTTATATTGAAGGCACCCTCACCCTCGATCCAGGCCTCTTTCAGCAGATGCACCGAAAGCAACTTGGGCTCTCCGGATCCGCCTCTCTCGCCGATAAAGTAAAGCTCCAGTATCGCTTCATAGACCAGTGCTGATCTAGGAATTGAGGAAAGATCGAATGCAATGACGATTGCCTTATCGGCATCATCGGCGGATCCCACAAATCTCCCCGCCTCCATCGTATGGTATCCTCCGGTATTGTTATCATTGTATCCCGTTCCTGGAAACTCTTGGAGATGGGCGTCCCTCGTGCCGCTGTAGCCGTCAACACCCTCCTGGAGAACTATAGTGGTCATATCGAAGTTGCGGCATGCCGAAAGCCCCGAGATAAGAATGACTGTTAGCCCAATGAACCGTCTGATCACTTTGCTGTAGAATCCCATACCTTACCGAAGCAGTCCCAATAT
>CAZLRN010000387.1:0-4726 GCA_964561715.1 uncultured Spirochaetales bacterium | reverse complement strand
AGGAGAACAACTGGAACAAGGCTCAAACGGCCAGAAAGCTCAAAATAAGCCGTGTGACCCTCTGGAAAAAACTCAAATCTCTTGGCATCGAAGACCCTTGACGGAGCGTCGGATCTTCGGGTATGAGAAGGCCACAGGAATCAATTCGCACAGCAAAGGAGAACGGCGGACATGTCCGAATCCACAAGAGTCACGGTTTGGAATGAGTTTCTGCACGAGAAAGAATCGGAAGAAATTCGAAAGATCTACCCCGAGGGTATTCATAGGGCTATTGCCGACGGGCTGTCAAAGGAAGAAGGCTTCAGCCTCCAAACAGCGACTCTGGAAGAGCCAGAACACGGGCTGACAGAAGAGGTGCTGGACTCCACCGATGTGCTGATCTGGTGGGGCCATAAAGCCCACGCTCGTGTCGAAGATCAGATCGTGGCGCGGGTTCAGCGAAGCGTTCTCGCCGGTATGGGATTGATTGTGCTTCATTCGGCCCATTTTTCGAAAATTTTCCAAACCCTCCTGGGAACCAGCTGCACGCTCAGATGGCGGGAGTCCGGCGAAAAGGAACGCCTGCGGAACGCTGAGCCTTCTCACCCCATAGCCCAGGGGATAGGGGAATACTTCGAGCTGCCCAACACGGAGATGTACGGCGAGCGATTCGATATCCCTACCCCTGACAAAGTCGTCTTTATCTCCTGGTTCGAAGGAGGCGAAGTGTTTCGAAGCGGCTGCACCTTCGAGAGGGGCAACGGCAGGATTTTCTACTTCCGCCCAGGCCACGAAACTCATCCGATTTACTACGATAAGACGATTGTCAGGATTCTGGTCAATGCTGTGAGATGGGCAAAGCCTCGAATCACAATGCCTCTGGAAAAATGTGCCAAGGTAGAGCCCCTGGAGAGGCTCAAATGAAGAGCCGATGAGTATCTCGAGGTTCCTCAGCCCCTCACTCTTGACCGCCGTCTCGATACAGCTGCTCTGTCAGCTCTTCAAAGCTATCTATTATTCCATCAAGAGCCGGAGCCTTCAGCTGCATCGCTTCATGCATCCGGCGGGAATGCCCAGTGCTCACTCCGCTTTCGTCACGGCCCTCTCCGTATCAATCGGAATCCATAACGGATTCGCCTCCGAGCTGTTTGCTCTCGCCTTTGTCTTTTCGGTCATCATTATCTACGATTCGATTAGACTTCGCGGCGCGGTGCAACAAAACTCCCAAATTATCGCCAGGCTCATGCACCTCATTCCGGAAAGCGAAAGGATCGATGTCCCACGCTACGTTGGTCACAGTCTCGCGGAGATCATAGTTGGAATGATAGTCGGCGGATTGTGGGCTTTTGTGGCCAGCCTGATGATAGGTCAGTAGCTCTTTGGAAAGAACATCGACTCTGAGAATTTAGCCTGAAAATCAGCTTTGCCAGCCAGTTCGATAAAGGAGCAGAAACGCGGCACCTCAATGGCTTTTTCACGATAGGTTTTAGAAACCAGGGCGAGGGCAGCGCCCCTCAAGGCTGCATTGCCAACTACATCGATGTGACTCGAATCAATGCGAGGAATCAGCCCGATTCTCTGTTCCGCCCTTCCGTCCATACCCGCTCCAAAATTGCCCGCCAGTCTTACGGTATCGATCTCGTCCCACGAAGTCCCGACCTCGTCCAGCAGGCTCTCTATAGCGATTCGAATGGCGCCTTTGGCGAGCTGGAGCTCCCTGATATCCCTCTGAGTGACATAGACAGTCCTGTCTTCCGTTACGGAAAATGCCGTCACGCCATTGCTGGAGAAGAGTCGCTCTCTCAAGAAATCCTCTTCGATCTCCTCGGGCGAAACCAACCGTCCCGTATCGTCGAGAACCCCGTAGTCGAGAAGCAGTGCAACCAGCCTGATCAGACCTGTCCCGCAAAGCCCTGTCGGCTTTGCATTTCCCAAAACCTCATAGTGGAATTTTTTTTCTGCAATGCGAACATCACAGATTGCACCGGGAATGGCGCGCATTCCACAGGCAATCTGCGCCCCCTCAAAGGCCGGTCCCGCTGCAGCAGAGGTGCAATAGATCTTGCCGTTCTGTGAGAGTACAACCTCTCCGTTTGTACCGATATCGACAGAGATGGAAGTGCCCGGCGTACTATCCAATCCGAGGGCGATAATCATTCCTGTCGTATCCTCCCCGACAAAGGCTGAGATGAGAGGAAGGGTTTCCACGTATCCGTGCTTTTGGAAGCTCCAGCCGAAATCCGAGGGCCGCCTGCGCGTGAGCTCTGAGATCACATTGATATACGGTGCGAGGGTCAGCTGAACCGGATCCAGACCGTGCAAAATGTGCATCATGATGGGGTTGCCTACAACCACTGTTCGAACGATGTAATCGAGATTGATCCCGGTCTCGCCGATAATCCTTTCCGCAGCTTCCTGTATCGTCTCGAGAGCGGCTCGCCTCACGGCATCGCCTCTGGAGGAGAAGGCCTGTGCACGGGAGACCACATCTGCTCCGAATGCCGTTTGCCTATTGAGCAGAGTGGTTCGCCCTATGCGTCTTCCACTCTCCAGATTATGAAGCGCGAGATCCACGGTTGTCGTTCCAAGATCAACTGCAAAGCCGTAATACCGCCTTGCATCTCCACGACAGGCACAGAGAAAGGATTCACCTTCCAGCAGCACCGCGATTCGCCAGTCGTTGTCCCGGAGGATTTGGGACACCTCTTCCAGGCAGTCGTATTCAGGGCACGAAACAGCGGATCCTGTCTCTCTGATTACGGCTGTGAGCCTTTCCCAATCCGACCTCTGATCCGCCAAGGAAGGGGGTGTGACGCTCAAGTGCTTGCGGATAACGAGAGCCTCGCCGCTGGCTATATGTGTCTGCTCGACTCCCGTTGCATCGTGCCACACTCCACCGGTTTCCCGTCCCTCGGGAATGGTTACCGTGCAGTTTTGCTCCAGCATCACCTCACAGGCCAGTCTGAAACCCGCCTTGGCCTCCTCTGGAGATAGCTTCTGCCCTCCCGACAAGGTTGGAGGATCGATCCGAACACGACACTGTCGGCACAATCCCTTACCACCGCAGGGAAAGTCAACCAAAATCCCCTCGCTGATAAACATCTCCCTCAGAGAGGTTCCTCTGTCGATATGGAAAATGAGTCCGCCGGGATTAACCTTTACTTCGAGAAACTCCTCGATCATAATCCTCTAAACCGGGAAACAGGATAGGGTGGAAATGGGTATGGTTGGCGATTCAGAGCTAAGAAACGAAGGTCTTTGCCAGATCGGCCGCTGAAGCGGCATCCGGTGCGTATCCATCAGCCCCGATCTCATCACAGAAGGCCTGTGTAACCGGAGCTCCGCCAATCATGATCTTGACCTTTCCGCTTAAATCCGAAGATTTGAGGGAATCAACAACTTCCTTCATAGCGGTCATGGTTGTCGTAAGCAGGGCGGAAGCCCCTATCACCTGTGCGTTGTTCTCCCGCGCGGATTCGACAAATTTTTCCGACGGTACATCGGTGCCTAAGTCGACAACCTGGAAGCCCCCTCCTTCGAGCATCATTCCTACAAGATTTTTTCCGATATCATGAAGGTCACCCTTAACTGTACCAAGGACGACAATGCCGGTTGGCTCCACGCCAGATTCTGCGAGCAACGGCTTGAGCACTTCTGTTCCCGCCTTCATGGCTCTCGCTGCTATGAGTACCTCTGGAACATAGATCTCATTTTTCTTGAACCGTTCTCCAACAACGCTCATTCCGGCAAGCAATCCTTTGTTCAGAACGTCAGCGGCACTCGAACCCTCATCAAGCGCCTTCTGTACCAAGTCTTTTACCTCGTTTGCCTTTCCCTTAATCAGGTTTTCAGAAATCTGCTCAAGTGTACCCATAGAAATCCTCCTCGAAACTGATAGAACTATACCGATTTTGCTATGGCGAAACAAGAGATATAAGAAAAAAATGTGAAATAGCCCAGACATCGACTTATAATTGATAGAGAACGCACATCTTGACTTTGGAAATGGGTCATCCTATCATTTCGACAGGGGACGACTTCGGATTGAATACGGTTCTTATCATCAACGAATCGCAGCTAGTCAGAGATTTTCTCAAACAGAAATTGGAGGGCTTCGGCCTTGAGGTCATCCTAGCTGTTAACGGCTTTGACGGACAGCTAAAGATACGTAATGAGGATCCGAACCTGATCATCATGGATTATAGCCTCTCCCGTGTGGGCTCCGCCGATTTACTGAAAGGCAAGTCAGAGGATCCCAACAAGAGGAACGTTCCGGTCATCGTGACCGGCGAAAAACTAAGCAAAGAGCGGCTCATGTCGCTGGCGCGATACAACGTTAAGAAGTATTTCGCAAAGCCGATCAAAATGGATAGCCTCATCCAATCGGTATCAGAGCTTATGGGACTGGATATTCAGATCGATACCACACCCTGCATCATAGACGCCCATTTCAACGATGAGATACTGATTATCGACTTAGCCCGAGGCATCAACTTAGAAAAGGTAGACCTGCTGAAACTCAAAATCGAGGAGATTCTCAGGCTCTATCTGGTGCAGTTTCCAAAGATCCTCATTATCATGACCGATATAGAGCTCACGGCTCAAGACAGTGTCAAGCTTAGCAGCTTTCTTTCAATCGTGCGCGAAACAACAGGCACCCCCCTCAAAGGTATCAAAATTCTCACAACTTCGAAGTCCATTCGCCAGGTTCTTCTGTCCCTCGAGGAGTTCAAAACCATAGAAGTGA
>CAZLRN010000386.1:0-4736 GCA_964561715.1 uncultured Spirochaetales bacterium | reverse complement strand
CCATAGCGTTGCCTGACTCGTCAACAGCGACTCTTGGATCATCTCCCATGATATCAGAAAGCTCGACTTTGCTTCCCCAGCCGGAGTCGTATCTGGCAGCGTAGATATCATAGTCGTTTTGTCTCCAGACGGCGAAGGCCTCACCGCCCTCTCCTATCCTGCAGGCAATATCCTGAAGGCCATCTTCGTTGGGATTCTCAACGGATGTGCGTTGCGTCGGCGTTTCCCAGCTGGCGCCGTTTATCTTGGCCGTCCAGATGGTCGTGTAGGTGCTTCCGCCTCTCCAAATGGCGAAGGAAACGTTGAATCCGTTTGAAAAGATGCGGGGCCAGGTCGGACCCGCCCAATAGGTACCTGCTCGCTCTTGTTGACCTACCCAGAGCGTTCCGTTATAGGAATTGGATTTTACGGTGTAACCTTCAGGAGCGGAACCCCATACGACATTGGCCATCCTGGCGGCATAGAAGAACACCCGGGGCTCGGGGCTGCCGGAATAGGTTCCCACCATATCGGGGCTGCCCGCAGGCTGCCAGGTTCCATCGATGATGAAAAACCCGTCACCCTCCTCACCCCCCGTTGCGCCGGCACATCCCAGGATGTAGAAGATGCTGCCTGCGATAGCTATTAATCCAATCACAATTATGATGTTGATGCTCTTGCGCATAGTCACACTCCTCGCCATTGCGTATTGTACCACAATTTCTGGCAAAAAGCCCAGTTTTTGGAAGCCTCTCTCTTGTCATCAGATTTGACACTTTGTGCGGATTTCATATAATTCACCCGGAGGATAAGTGAATGCCAACTCAAAAACAGTCAGTGAAAGACGCGGTCTATCCTTACGGAACGAAACATACGCAGGAAATGATAGCCGATCTAACACGCAGGGCTTGGGAATTCCGGATTCAGGTTCTACGGATGGTCTATGATCATCAGACAGGGCATATCGGCGGCGCTTTTTCGATTGCAGAGATACTCGTAGCGCTGTACTTCCATCATCTGCGTATCGATCCGAAGAAACCCGATTGGCCCCAGCGTGATCGGCTGTTGTTCTCAAAGGGCCACGCCTGCGCCATGCTCTACACGTGTCTCGCCCATAGGGGATACTTCCCTGTTGACACGCTGAGCACTTTTCGGGCTTTCAACAGCAAGCTCCAGGGTCATCCCGAGCCGGCGAAGACTCCCGGCGTTGAGATTCCTGCGGGACCCCTCGGTCACGGTGTTGCCGTGGGTGTCGGAATGGCTCTGACCGCCAGAATGGAGGGATGGAACAGCCGGGTTTACGCCATTTTGGGAGACGGCGAGATCAACAGCGGTCCCATTTGGGAGGGCGCCCTGGCGGCAGGTAAATTTAAAACGGACAACCTCAAGGTCATACTCGATTACAACGGTGTTCAGCAGACCGGAACCACCGATCAAGTGCTCTCTACGGAACCGATAGCGGATAAGTGGGCATCCTTTGGATTTCATGTAATGGAGATTCACGGGCACAACATGGCCGAGGTATTGGATGCGCTGGATCGAGCAGACGAGATACATGCCAAACCCGTTGTCATTATCGCTCGCACGACAAAGGGAAAAGGCGTGAGCTTTATGGAGATGGACAACAGATGGCACGGCATGGCGCCGAACGAGGAGCAGTTCAAGAACGCGCTGGCGGAGCTCGAGGAGGAGGTAGCGAAATGGCAGGAGTAGTGAGAGAGCCTTTTGGCGATCCGGTATCGATGAGAATAGCCTACGGCAAGGCACTCGTGCAGTTGGGAAAAGACAGAGAAGATGTTGTTGTGCTGAGTGCGGATGTCTCGAACTCGGACCATAGCTATATGTTCGAGGAAGTATTTCCCAATCGTTTTTTCAATGTGGGTATTGCGGAACAGTCTCTCGTGGACGTCGCCGTCGGTTTTGCCAAGTGCGGAAAAGTCCCTGTTGCCAATACCTTTGCTTTTCTCTTTGCCACTCGTGCAGTCGAGATGGTACGCACCCATCTCTGCTATGGCCGCGCCAACGTCAAGCTGGCCGGCGCCTATGGGGGGCTATCGGATTCTTTTGACGGACCGACCCATCATTCCGTTACAGATCTGGCCATCATGCGAAGCCTGCCCAACATGACGGTGGTTGTTCCTGGGGATCCTTCGGGAGTCGCCAAGCTGCTACCGCAGGTTGCAGCTTGGGATGGACCGGTTTTTATGCGCCTATGCCGCAACGAGGTCCCCCAGATATTCAATGACAGCTACGACCCGAAGATCGGAAAGGGCGTCGTGCTGAAAGCCGGCAAGGACGTGACAATTATCGGATGCGGGGTTCCCCTATCACGATGCCTTCAGGCCGCCGTGCAGTTGTCTTCGAAGGGAATCGACGCGCGGCTCGTCGAGATGCATACCATCAAACCTCTGGACACGGAGCTTGTAGCGAAATGCGCCGAAGAGACCGGAGCGATCGTTACGGTCGAGGAACACAGCATAATCGGTGGTTTGGGAGGAGCTGTTGCAGAGTGTCTGACCTCCGGGAAAGCGGTTCCCCAGGAGTTCGTTGGCGTTAACGATCGGTTTGCTGAGACAGGGCCCTATGACATGATAATGGACAACTACGGCCTTGCCGTCGCCGATATAGTGGGTGCTGCCGAGAAAGCGATGAAACGCAAGTAACTGCAGAAACTCTAACGGCGAAAACTGATAAAGCGCATACCGCGTCTGGTTGAATACAAGACACGTCCTCTCAGCACGGGGCGTAGCCGTATGTGATGAGTTTTTAAGCCGTTTATGAGTCTGAGCTTAACAGAACATCAACTGCAATTCTGGCTTGCTCAAAAGCTAAATCCTCAAGAGCTATATTCCGATCTTTCGGTCCTGTTCAGAATCGAAGGTCCCATTGATGAGACCTGCTTTAAGAGAGCCTTTAAGGCATTACTAGAAAAGTATGAGGTACTGCGATCTGTCATTAAGGAAGAGAATGGATTTCCCGTTATATGTGTTCTTCCCCATTTTTCCTATTCGATAGACTTTTTTGATTTCTGCAAGAATAAGGCGCCGTACGAAGAGTTCAAGCTTTGGCTGCAGAGAAGAAATCAGGGTGTCTTTGATCTTAGCAGGCGTCTCATAGATTCCGCTCTTTGTCGCTTATCTGAAAAACTCTCGATCTGGTACCTGAGGATCCATCGAACTGTCTCAGACATGGAAAGTTTCAAGATCCTCTTCGATCAGATGAATGAGCTGTACCGTCATTCCGTCGAGGGAGGATTGGTAAGCGTCCAAGATGCTCCTCGCTTTGCGGAGTACATTGAATCAGATCATGCTTATCGAAAATCTCAGAGATACATCGACGATAAACGCTACTGGGAAAATAAGCTAGAGCGATTGGCGGAAGGGGTCAAGTTTTACGGCGAGCGCGATAGGAAGCAACGTCGCGATGTCGTAAGCCTGACCCGGGAGCTGAGTCCATTTCAAACAGAGAAACTAGTGGATTTAGCCAAGAATGGAAAATATAGGTGCAAAACGCTGCGAGAATCCCTCTTCAACATAGTCGTCCTTCTTGCCTCTATCTACTTATATAAAATATCTGGCAACCGGGTTCTATCGATTGAGGTGCCTTTTTCAAATCGCCCTCAAAAGAAATTCGAGAAATCCATCGGACTGCTTACGCGGATCGGGATCCTGTGGGTCTCCGTTTCAGAGCATGCTTCCGCCTTTTCTCTTTTTCGAGAAGTCAAAAAGGAGCTAAGTCAATCTTCTATTCACCAGCAGTTCACGATTCACTCTCGCGATGTCGACGCTTTGTGCACCTATAGTGATGTTTCCTGTCCGGATTTCTATGGAAATCCCGTTCAGATGGAATGGCTCAATACGCCAATTAGTGATAGCAGTTTGGCATTTCATCTATTCAATTTCAGTGACAGTAGTCTTGTCATCAGATTTGATTTCGACGAAGGTGCATATCCGAGTCTGGATTTACGCGACAGAGTTGTCGAGCATTTCATGAATGTGGTTGCGCAATTCCTAGAAGATCCTGCTATGCTGCTGAACCGCATTGATATTCTCTCAGAAGAGGAACGAGACCTCGTCATCAGCGGATTCAATCAGACGGAGAGAGCCTATCCATATGAATCGTGTATCCACCACCTCTTTGAATCTCAAGCAAGCCAATCACCTAACTCCGTCGCGCTGATGTTTGAAAGTCAATCGGTCAGCTACAGGGATTTGGGCGAAAAGGCGGATCTTCTATCAGGCCACCTAATGAAGCTGGGGGTCGAGGCTGGTACGGTTGTCGGTATCTGCATGGAGCGATCGTTGGATATGGTAGAAGGGATACTTGGCATTATGAAGGCCGGCGGTTGCTATCTTCCCCTGGATCCTCTATATCCTCGGAATTGGATTGATTTTGTACTTACGGATTCTCGTACTCCATTTGTTGTTACGTCGAGAAAATGGCTCGATGGAGCTCTGGGGAACTCCAGTGTGAGATGTGTTGTTTTCGAGAATATTCAAAACAATCGCCGCAACGCAGAACCTACTGAAAAGCCGGCGAGCTTATGCAAGGCCGATGATCCGGCCTATGTGCTTTATACCTCAGGATCTTCAGGCAGACCCAAGGCAGTTGTTGGGCTGCATAGGGGAGCTGTAAATCGATTTCGCTGGATGTGGGAGGCATTTCCCTTTAAGAGCAACGAGGTCTGTTGCCACGTAACCTCCATCAATTTCGTCGATTCCCTTTGGGAAATCTTCGGCCCGATGCTCAAGGGAATA
>CAZLRN010000385.1:0-4744 GCA_964561715.1 uncultured Spirochaetales bacterium | reverse complement strand
GCCTCGAGCTGAAGAATCCCGTGCTGGCAGGGGCCTCGAGTTTTACTTCCGATATAGAAAAGATCAAGAAGATAGAGGAATCTGGGGCAAGCGCCATCGTGACAGCCTCGCTCTTCGAGGAGCAGATTCAGCTGGAGAGCTTGAAATTCGAGGAAGGCCTGCGCAAGAACGAGGGCTACTATTCTGAGATGCTGTCCTTCTTCCCTGAAATTGAACACGGAGGGCCTGCGGAGCATCTCATGTGGGTCAAAAAGGCCAAAGAGAGCGTCAAGATTCCCGTGATAGGCAGCCTGAACGCCGTCAATCGGGAGACATGGATCGAATATGCCGGCAGACTCGAAGAGACCGGCGTCGACGGCCTCGAGCTCAACTTCTACGCTTCGCCCCGGGAGTTTTCCGAGCAAGCAGCGGACATAGAAAAGGCGCAGCTCGAAACAATTGCAGAAATCAAAGAGAAGGTTTCCATCCCTATCGGAATCAAAATCAGCCCCTTCTACACCAATCCTCTCGCCTTTATCAAAGGCCTCGATAAAATCGGCGTCGATGGCGTGGTGGTTTTTAACCGCTTCTTTCAACCCGACATCAGCGTGGCTAAAGAAGAGAACACCTATCCTTTCAATCTCAGTTCGGAGGGGGACTACAAACTGCCGCTCCGATTTGTCGGCCTGCTCTTTGGAAATGTCAAGACGGGCATCTGCGGTAGCACGGGAATTATGAGCGCCGACGATATCATCAAGATGATTCTAGCCGGAGCTAGCTGTGTGCAACTGGCAAGCGTGCTCTACCGCAAAGGTATCGGATGCATATCTGATTTTCTTGCCTCAATAGATGAATGGTTGGAGCAAAAGGGATATGGGAACATTGATGCCGCAAGAGGTAAGCTGAGCCACAAGAGCGGAAAGGACCCGTGGGCCTACACGAGGGCTCAATACGCCAAGCTACTGCTTCGCCCCAAAAAGGTATTTGCAGAGTAGAAACAGCGCCGGTACAACCTATCGGTTATAGCTGTCATACCTTGGCCTGCGGCTTATCATAGACGATCAGCCGCGGCATTGTTACGAACAGGATCCCTATCAGTATAAGAATAACGCCAATCCACTGCATGGGATGCAGGGTCTCTCGAAAACAGAGCACTCCTAGTATAACCGGCAACAGAATGTAATTCGCCGAAAATGCCGGAATAATGCGGATAGCCCGGTCATGCTTATACGCGAACTGAATGACGATCATCGAACCCACGGAGAGCACGATCCAAAGCAGGGCATAGGGATTGAGCATTACCTGCTCTGCGTGTTTGATGATAGAGAGACCATGCTCGCGGCCCGACGACGGCAGGACCAGTGCGCTGGCTCTTCCGTACGGGCTAGTCGCCACCTTCTGGAAGACCGGCACAAACCCACTGAGGGCTCCTGCAAAGATGCCGATTAGTATGCCAAGATATTTTTCTCGATTGCGGAGTGCAAGCCACAGCAAGATGTAGACTACCACCACGACAGCTAAAACGATGAAGAGAACGTGGATGAGAATTTCGGCTTTGGGGGATTCTCTGATGAAAATCCCGATGAGCGCAGCGGCTCCCAGAATGAACACGATGCCCAGAATCTCCCGTTTCCTTATGGTCTCTTTCATTACAAGGGCGGAAAACACGGCAAGAGAGACGAGTCCCGTACCCGCCATAGTTGCCACGATCGAGACATTGCCGATGGCAACTGCAGACATTACGATAAAAACGGAGACTGAGCCGAGCACGGTGCCAATGGTCCAGATTACAGAGCCTTTTAACTTTTTTGTTTCCCGCAACTTCAGTCCAATCTTCTGTACGGCGGACGATACATACCGAATCGAATACCCGACGAAGGCGATCAACATTGACAGAAGTATTGTAAACATGCCTCTCCCTCACCGCGATGCTGGTGGCACTATAGTAATTCAAGGGGCGATCTGTCCAGGACTTCGGTCGTGTTGACCTTCCGAGCAGCTTCGGATCATACTACTGGACAAGAAATCACTACGTTGTGAAAGGACTCGAGAATGAAGATTACATGGCTGGGACACGCTGCCTTTCTGCTCGAGACAGGAGGCATCAATATTGTGACGGATCCCTATAACGATTCGGTTGGATACGGTCCCATTTCCATGCTGGTCGATATAGCAACGGTCAGCCACGAACACGGCGACCACAACTGCGTGGAGACCCTGAAGGGGAATCCCGAAGTGGTCAGAGGGAGCGGATCCTTTGATGTCCGTGGAATCTCAATCCGAGGAATTGCGACCTACCACGATGATGAAAAGGGCTCGGCCCGAGGAGAAAACACGATTTTCGTAATCGAAGCCGAAGGCCTATCCGTCTGCCACGCCGGGGATCTCGGACATACTCTCAGCAAGGAACAGGTTAAAGAAATCGGAAAGGTCGATATTCTGCTTCTTCCCGTTGGCGGCACCTATACAATTGACGCAGCCCAGGCCGCGGAGGTCATGGAAGCGCTGGATCCGCGCCTTGTCATTCCTATGCACTTCAAGACCACGTCCCTGGACTTTCCGATAGACGGCGTGCAAAAATTCATCGAGGGACGACCCAACGCCTGGCACGCCCGTCTCCCGTTTATCGAAGTGACGATAGAGAGTCTTCCCAAGGAGAGAGAAATCGCCGTCCTTGCACATCTACTGTGATCACGGCGAAATCAAGCTGGAGCAACTAGACGTCCCTTTGCTAAGACCAAAGCTGCCCGCAGCAGACGATTAGCCGTCACGCTCGCCCCTTCGCAATCATTGAGCTCGAACTCACCTTCCTCTATATCCAAAACGGCAATGTCCGCTACAGCTCCGATTCGCAAGACACCATGCTCGGACTCCAATCCGAGCGCACAGGCAGGAGCTACCGTTGCCTTCTGCACAACCTCGTTGATCGAAAGGCCCATATGGAGGAACTTCGACATCGTGGTCACGAGGTCCACAACTGGGCCGTCTGTGTTATAGGTGTGCAGATCGCTGCCAATCGTGTCGGGCAGGAATCCTTGCTCCATCGCCCGCCGCGCCACTTCAAAGCTGAAGCTCCCCTGTCCATGGCCGACATCGAAGAGCACCCCCCTCTCCCGGGCTTCGAGTACGGCAGGCCTAACGCGGCCCGGCCTAGCGTGGCCCGGCCTAGCGTGGCCCGATCGCACGTGGCTCCTTTCATCAAGGATGCCTGTCGGCTTGCCGTGGAAGCAGTGTGTGAGAATATCTCCGGATTTCATCTCTCTAAGTATTTCGTCCATCGAAAGGTAGGATCCGTTTGGGTGGACCATGAGGGGCAGCCTCGCTTCATCAGCCAGATTTCTAGCCTTCTCGAGAGCGGCTTTGCCGTTTTTGCCGACGAGGTTCGGAGTGAGGCGAACCTTGATGCCGCGGATAACGTCCCGATTCTCCTCGCAGATCTTCAGAGCGTGTTCTGTATCAGCCCACCGGATGTCCTCGAGCTCTCCCACCCCGGGGCTGATCATTCCCTCGCCGGCGACATTCAGATAGGCGTAGATCCGCGTCTCCGATCGGTCGATGATGTGCCGCCTGAAAGCCGGAAATGTGAAAGCCCCTGCAGAACCGGCGTCCAGCACCGTCGTCACCCCGTGGGGGAGGCAGTATCTATCCGCATCGATCCCGTAGTGCGAGACTCCCCAATAAACGTGGGTGTGAAGGTCGATCAATCCAGCTACGACAAGCTTGCCGCTGAGATCCAGTACCTCCGCGTCCTTCGGAGGAACGATGCTTTCCTCCATCCCTGTCACGACGCCGTCGGTGACGAGAACATCGCTTATATGAGAGATATCCTGTGATGGATCGACGACCCTGCCGCCTACAAGAAGAATGCTACTCATCACTATCTCCACAGTAATCGGGGGTTTGAATATAGAACAATAAAGGATTGTAGCATAATCCGGAGCTCTCAGACAGCCGAGTGAGAATCCCTTTAGGAGTTGATCAATCTGCTCTGCTATAATACTCTGGTTCCTTCCAATGAAAAGCAGTGATCCATCGAAAAGCCGCTCCGGTATCGAGGCGAACAACTCCGCAGCCATCAGCTCCTACCTGTGGCTCGTGTATATTCCCACCTTCCTGCTTTCGGTCGGCTGGGGAATGGTGCTTCCCATCATTCCTCTGTTTGCCAAGAATCTCGGAGCCGGATTGGGTTTAACTGGCGTGATTGTTGCGTTGAAGGGCGTCGGAACACTGATTCTCGACCTGCCGGCAGGGCTGCTCGTCACGAGTCTCGGCAAAAAAAAGCTAATCCTCCTCACCACCGCTGGTTCCTGCATTGTCGCTCTCTTGACCGGATTCACCGGCAACCTGTTTCTGTTTGGCGTATTGACCTTGATGCTGGGGGGCCTGCAAGCGACGTGGATGATGGTACAGATGGCGGTACTGAGGGATGCGGCCCGACTCAACCAGCGCGGAAGGGCTATCTCCGTGCTGGGGGGAATTGCCCGATGCGGCACCTTTATCGGACCCATTATAGGCGGACTGATCGGCAAGTTCTTGGGCTTCCACGCCACCTACTTTGCCCAAGCCTTGATCAGCTTTGCCGCCCTGGTCTTCCTCGGTCTCTACTCGATGCGGTTAGCCTGGGAGCCTATTAGACGGATCGGCGCCAATCCCTTCAAAAGGATCGGACGTATCATTATCGACCACCGGCGGAGTTTCATAACCGCCGGACCTGCGATACTGGCGCTGCAGCTCCTGAGGGCGGCCCGACAGATCCTCTTTCCTC
>CAZLRN010000384.1:0-4748 GCA_964561715.1 uncultured Spirochaetales bacterium | reverse complement strand
GAATAACTTCACCAAATCAAACTCATCTTTAGCAATGGTTTGATTTTCCGAGTATAGATAGTTCAACAAATCAGAGATGATATTCTTTGCCTCATCGGCTCTATCTACTGCTCGTTCAACGACATGGAGTGTTTTGGGATTTGTTTCGCCAGTGTATCCCTCAGATATCGTCTTCAGCAACATTTGAATTGCTTCAATTGGGGACTTAAGTTGGTGAGAGAGGAATGTAATATCCTTGTGGTCTGGTTCGCTCTGCTTTGCCTTCATTTCTTCGTCGCCCATAATAAACTTCCTCAGATTTATGTTAAATTGCGAAATGAAAATCCGTTACTAGGCGTAGAATAGTGTAAGTTCGCTTCATATAACCTCTTATGGAACCAAAGCATAATCCTATACATTAATTTCTAACGTCCCAACACATCGTTACGAAAAACGTCAAGATTGTAAAACAAGGTGACATTTTTATTGTGTTATGAGGTGATATTATCACACTGGTTTGACACACATCGTTATAAAAAAAATTGCAATTCTGTTCTGGAAGCAGGAAAGTAGAAAGGTCCTGCTGTATCAACCATTTAGAAACGAATTCGAGCAATTCTGACACAAATTCCTGATCACTCTGGCATGATCAAAACATGTAAGCGTTGTTAAAGTCAAGTGGGATTTCGCAAACGGATGTTTTACAATTCTCAAAAACGATCTCGAAGGGATCTTTCTATAGCCTCAACGCTATGCTCGCTTTTCATTTCCCAGCCTCTAAATCCCGCAGGCTCTCTCGCCGTACGCATTAGTCAGCGTTCCGTAGCCCAATGACTGATGCAGCCTCTGCATACTGCCGAAAACATCACAACGGAGGGGCGGATCTCGGTGACCTTCCCATCGGTACAAAGATATATGTCAGCAACACTATTCTCGAAGTGACTCAGATCGGCAAGGAATGTCACCACGGGTGCACCATCTATCAGACTGTCGGAGGCAGTGCGATGCCGCGCAAGGGTATTTCCGTTCATGGAGCACAGAATAAAAATGATGAGGGATGAGGGACACTGAGCCCGCGCTATTCACCAAGCAGAGGTATTATGATCAGCTCTCTTCTTTGGAGGACTTTTCTTCTTTCTCGTTTTCTTTTTCTTTCTCTTCCAATTGGGCTTCCTTAATGCCCTTTTCAAACTCACCTCTGGCCTTTCCGAGTGATCGGGTAAACTTGGGTATAGCGGAAGCTCCGAAGAGCACCATTACGACGGCAGCTATAATTATAATTTCTGTTGTTCCAATCACTTTTTCACACCTCCTTAGACACCGTTTCGAATATAGCCCTTGAATCCATACATATCAGCTTTCTCCGAGCTCAAAGATCGTAGCATCTGTAGAGATACCAAGACATCGAAATAATAACACCCGTCAGAAGCGTAACCCTTATCTTGATCAGGAAACCGTCGAAGATGGTGTTCACAAACAGAACTTTATCTTCTACTAGATTTTCCAGCGCTTCAAAAGGTTTGCATAGGATCAGAATTTTCGGATCGTAGACGACACAATATACAGCCGCGGCAATCAGCAAGCCTACTAGGGAAACGATCAGCTTCTTTCGCAACTCTTTGACACGCTCAATGAAGGCCATTGAGGAATCCGAGATAGCCCCAGAGGAACCGATTGTAATTTCAGTCTCACCCTTGGTCCTTTTCTTCAGACTTCCTTCCTTCGCGGCAACCTTGGTGTTTATAAATTATACTAGAAGAACCTTGATTACAAGTCTTCTCCATATTGAAATCAAAAAAGGCAAAGTTTGTCGTTTAAGCGATTAACCTGATAGGAATATTCGGCGGAGTTTCAAATTCACACTCAAAAAAATGCTCCTTTTTGAGAAATGAAATTTGTCACGCCACCCCCATGTTATCCCAGTGGACAGATTCGGAATCTAACTTTTGATCGCGGAAAGGATGTGGGTGAGAGCAGATCCGAACTGACTCCTCAGAAGTCTGTCGGGCGATCCGATGGCCGATTCCAGGTCGGAAAAGTATGGTATGGAGCCCAGGTGGTCGATGCCGAGCTCTTGGGCGACTCTGTTTTGAAGACTCGAGGTTCCCTCTCGAGGGCACATATTCTCGATTACTCCGCGAACCTTCACATTGACTTCGAGAAGTATCTTGAGAAGACGCTCCACGACACGAACCGAAACAACAGAGGGAGTCGACACAACGATAACCTCGCTTTTTCCAATAAACCGGATAAGATCCAACACCTCGTCACCAATTCCCGGGGGCATATCCACAACGAGAAAATCGAGCTCCCCCCAGATCGTCACCGTCAAAAGCTCTATGAGAGCATTAGAGACATCATCACCTCGAAGAGGAACGGCCTTCTCTCCCGTAAAAGCCGCAATGCTCATGTACTCCAGATTCTCACACACGGAAAGCGGAATGAGGCCGTGGGACTCTTCGGGGAAATGCGGATTCGTGCCCAGAAAGATATGGGTCGAGGCACCGTGAAAATCGAGATCCAAAAGCCCGATACGCTTTCCCTGTCGGGCCAATATCAGAGAGGAAACAGACGAGCAGATGCTCTTTCCCACACCCCCCTTGCCACTGGAAAAGACCAGGATTCTCTTGATTGGAGAGAGCCTGCGCTCGATGACCGAAAGCCGTGGATCGATCATGATGATTTGTCCTCGCCGCTCGCCTCCTCCGCGCAGCTTTTGGTTCCCTCCTCGGCAATCACGTCCTCCTCGAGCACGATCGACTTGATGAGAACACCTCTTCCTCTCTCCACTCTAAAATCCGGGCTCGAGCAACTCGGACATCTCATATAGACATGGGCCGCTTCGGGCATGAAATGGATCGCCTCCAACTCGTTCTCTCCGAGGTCCCTCCTTTCCCCTAAATCCCATTGGGCACCACAGCGATTACAGCGAAACCCAGCCTTTTCTTCTTCCACATGAAAGACCTCACTGCCGAAATCCTCGCCTATGAGCAGGCTGTCGAGGCCCTGCTCGAAAATGTCTTGATCGATATTCTGTAGCTCCCCGAAGAGGAGGGTGACGGATTTCAGCTTGGGAGATTGCCTACCTTCGAGGTGACGCTTGACGGTCTCGACAACGGATTCCGCCAGGGCCCATTCATGCATACGACTCTCCTATCCTTTTTGCATCTTTGCAGATCTTGGTTGCGCAGAACAGTCTCTAATATATACATTGTAGGGGTCAGCGAACACTTCGCCGGCGCAGGACAGCGACAGACAGGATATCCAACAATCTGCAGAGATCAGTGAAAGCCAATTCGCCCCCCGATAAGAGCAAAACCCGCGGAATCCCACCTGTCAGGGAGAGGTATGTCTTTCAAGGAATCGTTCAGGGAGTGGGATTCAGGCCTACGGTTTATCGCTGCGCCATCCAGCTGGGGCTTACGGGATTTGTACAGAATAGACGTTCCGAAGTCGTTGCGGAAATTCAGGGGGGCGTCGAAGCCACCGGATCATTTCTGAGCACTCTCGAGGGTCTTCTTCCTGCCCCGGCCCGGATCGACACTGTAAGGAGGGAGAGGATTGCCACTCAGAGGGAAGATGGATTTCGGATCGTGCAGAGCCTCACCTCGGCGTTCATCTTTCCGCCCATTCCCCCGGATCTCGCCCTCTGCGACCAGTGCCGCGCAGAGCTTATGGATCCCTCTGATCGTCGTTACCTTTATCCCTTTACAACCTGCACTCGCTGTGGTCCCCGCTACTCGATCGTCGAGGACACTCCCTTCGATCGTGAAAAGACATCCATGATGGACTTTCCCCAGTGTACAGCCTGCCTCGAGGAATACACTGACCCCGCAAATAGGCGCTTCCACTCCCAAACCAATTCCTGCCCGGACTGCGGTCCCAAGCTCACACTGCTGAAACGGGATGGCACGCCCATTAAAGGCGATCCTCTCAGAGAGACCATCAAAGCCTTGAAGGAGGGGCAAATCGTTGCCATCCAGGGCATAGGAGGCTTTCATCTCGCTGTGGAGCCGTCGTTTGGAAGCAGCATGCAAAAGCTGAGAAGCGACAAGGAGAGGGAGAGAAAGCCCTTTGCCCTGATGGTTCGGGACATAGAAGAGGCAAAGAGGCTCTGTCATATTGACGAGGCAGACGAGACCACCCTCCGCTCTCCGGAAAGCCCGATTCTCATTCTGCCCATCAGAGAAACGGCTCCGGCCTATCTCTCTACCGTATCGGATACACAAACTCTGGGTATCATGCTTCCCTATACCCCCCTTCACCTGCTCCTCTTTGATCACCCCGAGGTGCAGGGAAGCTACAGCCACCTCGTGATGACCAGCGGGAACCTAAAAGGCGAGCCTATCATAACAGAGGGAGATACTGCGCGAAAAAAGCTTGCCCGTATCGCTGATCTCTATCTCGTGAATAACCGACGCATCATTTTTCGTACCGATGACTCGGTGGTCCGCCCGAAAAGGCTCCCGTTGGCTCACGTCTCGGCCGAGAACTGCCTTTTACGCAGATCGAGAGGATTTGTTCCGAAAATGGTCGTTTTGAGGCGCGACGTCGAAGCCTGCACCCTAGCCGTAGGGGGAGATTTGAAGAACGCCCCGGCGTTTGCCCGAGGCAGAAACATCTACCTCTCCCCCTATATTGGAGATCTCGATAATCTGGACACCATGGAGGCTTTCGAATCCCAGATTCAAAAGATACTCAGCCTCTTTAAAATCGATCCGGAGAGGCTGATCTGCGCCTTGCATCCCCTGTACCGATCCACCGGCTCG
>CAZLRN010000383.1:0-4758 GCA_964561715.1 uncultured Spirochaetales bacterium | reverse complement strand
CAGATCGGTTTCGGAAAATCTTGCTGGAATAACAAGAAATTGAGCCGGAATTGCATAGATCTCATCCAGTACCGTGAAGCCAAGATGATCGAAAAACTGACCTGCATGCTTGCCAGCCGGTTTGGGAGGATGCCAACAGGGAGGGGTAAGGGCAAGGCAAGAAAGATACGTCAAATAAGCTATTCTATGCTGTAACGTTGGATCAGCTGGTTCCTGAAGATCATCCGATCAGAAAGATAGAAAAAGCGTTAGATTTAAAGTTTTCTCTATAAAGAGACCCGAGGGTATTATTCTCATGAAGGGAAACCTTCAATTGATCCGGTGGTGTTATTTAAGCTGTACATACTTGGGTATTTCTTTGGGATACCATCGGAGAGGGGGCTATTTAGAGAAGTTCAGGTCAATCTCGCCTATCGATGCTATCTTGGCTACGATCTTGATGAGGAGATCCCTCATCACAGCATCATGACAAAATCAAGGTATCGATTTCCGGTTGAAGTCTTTGAAAGGCTGTTTAAAAGGATCATCCATTTATGTAAGAGCAAATGGCTTATTTCAGGAGACTATTACTTTATCGACTCATCGATTGTACGTGCGAATGCCTCTAAGAGTTCCTCCCGAACGAAACTGAAATTAGAGCAGGAATACTTAGACGAATTAGACCAAGATAATGAGCAGAAACCAAAGTTTCACGGCCACATATTTGATGGCCAAATGGATCCTAATAAAATGGGCAAGAGGAGGAAGCGAAAGAGGAAAAATGATCAATTCGAATCTCATAGTGATCCTGAAGCCGAGTTTATTAGCAGGCGTGGGAAAGGAAGTATTCCTGCGTACAAAGCTCATTTTTGTGTTGATCGGAAGGAAAGAGTGATTCTTTCGGTGGACGGTTCAAGAGGTTCTGAAGATGACATCTCAAGGGTGCACAGCCTCTATACTAACTCGGTATTTGCTGCAGGGGAAAAACCCAAGATCGTAATTGCTGACAGCCATTATGGAGGCATAGAATCTCTTAAATATTTCCAAGACAATAATGTTGAAACATGTATTCCTCCTCGCATCCCCGACAACTCTGAAGGTAGATTCAGAAACAGTGATTTTAAAGTCATTAAAGAAGGCGAAGAGATGGAGTGTCCTGCGGGGCACAAGACGAAAAAGAAGACCAATAATAACTATCGTATACAATTTTGTTGGCCGAAAGAACTCTGTGACGCATGCAAATTGCAACGAGGATGCACCAAGTCCGTTCATGGCAGGTTGGTGAGTTTCTACAAAGGTCAATACTTTGCCAACGCGCAAGCACTTACACGCTCTCAAAACGGAAAGAAGCTTATACGAGCAAGACAGATCATCGTTGAAGGCGTAATTAGTGAAGCAAAAAATATACATACCCTTGGCAGATGTCGATACCGTGGCCTTCAGCGATTCCGTGTACAACTGTTCCTCACCGCTACAGCGATAAATCTTTAAAGACTAATAAAAGGAATGACTAATCAGATTCGGACGGCACCTTCTACTGTGCTGTCGCTTTTATCGCGAATATTGTACTTGATCAACGAAATCCAAAAAATCCATAGAATTGGAACAATAGAATTCACCTAAAAAATGAGTTAAGCAACAGCCCCCCTACGGTACACTAGATCAGCAATCTAAAACTTGAAAAGAAAGCTGATCCATATCATAATCCTGCCCATCGCTCATGAAGTATCAACTCGAAACGATACCAGTCTGGGAAGCATATGAGAAAGAAGGGGAATGTCCACTCTGTGAACTCGTAGAAAAGCTGCAGAGGCACTACGTGGATTTTTTTCTGGGCCACTCGGTAATGGTGCCGGAGACAAGAATCGAGGTCAACAGGATTGGATTCTGCCCCCATCACTTTGCCCTTCTCTACGTCGGAGGCAACAAACTCGGTCTCGCTCTCATGACACACACTCACATGAATGAACTCATCGGCAGGCTAAAAAAAGAGCTGGGGGCGCTGCAAAGGGATACCACATACGGCCGCGGAATTGCCAAGACCCTGAGGAGAGATCGGAGACTGCAGCAGAGACTGATTAAAAGTTCGATAGATTATACCAAGCAGAAAGAGAATTGCATGATCTGTGACAGACTCAACAGCACTCTGAAGCGATATGCCTTTACCATTGTCCATCTCTGGCGGAAGAACAACGAGTTCCATAAAACCTTTCAGAAATCAAAAGGCTTTTGCCTCCCCCATTTTCATTTTGTAAACATTATGGCTGCAGAAGTTCTTAGCCAAAAGGAGCTGGGTCGCTGGCTCGAGGAGCTCATCCCCATCGAGCAGAGCGCGCTCGATCGTCTCGAAAGCGAGGTCCACCGCTTTACCCAGAAATTCGACTACAGGAGCGATAGCATCCCTTGGGAAAACGCTCGAGATGCCCTGCCCCGGGCGCTTCAAAAGCTCACTGGGGTGAGCTTTGGAGACGATTAACCCCTTCAGGGAGCGACCAGGCAAAACCGTCGAGGAAAGGGAACCGCATGAAAGCTGCAATACTCGAAGAGATCGGCCGTATCCTGGTCAAAGAACGCGAGAAACCCTCATGCGGCGAAGCGGAGGCCGTTATCCGAGTCGAAGCCTGCGCTGTGTGCGGATCCGATTTGAGGATCTTTCACTATGGCAGCGATCGCGTCAAACCCCCCGCAATTATGGGACATGAGATATCCGGTCAAGTCGTCGAAGCAGGGAAACAGGTTACACGCCTCAAGTTGGGCGATCGGATCGCCGTGGGTGCTGATGTGCCGTGCGGGCAGTGTTACTGGTGCCAGAATGGAATGGGAACAAATTGCCGTATCAACTACGCCATCGGCTACCAATTTCCCGGTGGTTTCCAGGAATATATGCCGCTCAACGAAACCACCCTCAAGTACGGACCCATCACTCCAATTCCCGATCATGTTACTTACCAGGAGGCGGCAATAGCGGAGCCTCTGGCCTGCGCAATTAACGGCTTCGAGTTAGCCCAATTTTCCCTCGGCAAGAGCATCTGCATCATTGGTCTGGGACCAATTGGCTGCATGATGTTAGAACTGACAAAGGTTTTCGGTGCCTCCAGAGTATTTGCCGTTCAGCGCTCCAAGAGGCGCCTTGAGATGGCGAAAGAGTTTTTGCCCGAAGCGCGATACATATGCCTGGACGAGGAAGACGCCGTTTCTGTGGTGATGGATGAAACCGGTGGAGAGGGAGTTGATCTCGCCATTACTGCCGCGGGAACCGTAAGGTCCCACGAGGATGCGATAAAAATGGTTCGACACAGGGGATATGTGAATCTCTTCGGTGGCCTGAAAAACCAGCCTCCACTCTCCATAGACTCCAATCTCATTCACTACAAGGAATGCTTCGTGATGGGAAGCCATGGTTCTCTGCCCAGGCATCACGAACTGGCGGTCAGCCTGATCGCCCAAGGAAGGATCAGTGCGAAGCGTTACATATCAAAGGTATTTGCTTTAGAAGAGATTAAGCAGGCATTTGATTTTCACGAATCGAGGCAGGGACTCAAAACGTTAGTCGCGCCGAGCATAACGCTCTGAAAGGGGAGGCTCTCACTCACGAGGTCCAGTCACACCCTGGAAACCATATTTGATGCGATACCTGACGTCAATATTCTTGACTACGACCTGACAGGTAAATCCGCGTGTTTTCTCAGACACCTTCTGCTGCATAGCACCGACAGAAAACTTCTTTGCCTCCTCGATAGCCTCGCCGATGCTCGAACCGCCGAAATCTTCATCGAGATTGACTTCCACTCCCTTCGTCGGTTTCAATACCTCTTTTCCCTCTCTATTGAGGAAAAAAACGTCGCCCTTGGCGTGGGTTACGTGTATAACACCTCCGGCCATGTATCTACCTCTTAAAAGCTTATTTTAGTTGCTTCTATATATAAATTTAGACCATTCTCGAAGAAAATTAAGCAGTTTTTTCCTGGAAAGCGGAACGTATCCTACGGTTTGGGCTCTTCTGTGCTTTCAACAAGTCTGTTCCGCAAGCCAAAGGATTGCTGTACCAACCTAATCAGTTCGACCGTTCGCTGTATGACCGTCATCATCTGATTATTGATGAGGGTTTCCTCAACCTCGTCTATCGAATCATCTTCCAACAGAGATCCGGTTATGAGCAGATTCAGCTGGGCGACTCCCTCGATAAGACTCGACATCTGCAGAGAAAGGTCCTTGTAGGAATAACGTATATTCTGCTCTGAGATGCTCGTGATGGTCTCTATGATCGAAACGATGCTCTTCAAGCTGTGCACCATCTTGGGACTCGGATTGCTCTCCATCTGCACTTTCCAGTTCCCAAATCTGACAAGAGCTCGATCCAACAGTCTCCTTAGCTCGGCATTCGTCAAGTCTGAATCGACAGATCGCCCATTCACGAGTTGAGTGGCGCGTTGGTTTTCGATGGCTGACTGAGATATTGCCTCGTTTTTTTTGACCGGGACTGAGCTCTTGGCCCACTCCTTGCGGCTCTTCGGAGTTCTCTTGGTTTTTCTTTTTAAGGAGCTTTTAGACTGTCCCTTCGTGTCGACCTTCTTACGATTGCTCGTATCCTGCTCCGCAGAAGGCTCAGCGCTACGCTCCTTCTTCCTTTTCGAAACGGGCATACCAGAGACTATCATAAACATCAAGCTCGATGCAAATCCGGCTCATAAACCAGGCTCAGAAATACGAGTCATAACTCTTAACCCGCATTTCTCACAAATCTTGAGCTTCGGTCAAGATTGAAGAATATCATAACTG
>CAZLRN010000382.1:0-4764 GCA_964561715.1 uncultured Spirochaetales bacterium | reverse complement strand
GATCGGTTTCGGAAAATCTTGCTAGAATAACAAGAAATTGAGCCGGAATTGCACATCGTCGAGGCAATATCCGCAAATGCCCAGCCCTAGTATAGAGAGACGACTTCGTAGAGCTCCAACTTTGGGAGCTCGAAAACCAGCCGCCTATCCTCCCGCTTGCACTCCAATTCTCTGTCTAAAACGAGAGAGAGACGTCGAAGACCGGTATCATCTCGGTTTGCGGTTTGGATTGGAGTCCCGTAGCATTCAACAGATGCAGGAGGGGCCCCTTCTTGCCCTCGGCCAGGCTCACCTCGATGCTGATGGGAGCGTTTGTCAACACCTCCCGGTCACCGTTGAGCCGATCGATCAGATAGCCGATAGCGAGGTAGTATTCAGGCACTCCCTGTACGTGGTAGAGAGTGCCAATGGACCACGGCAGATACACGATGCGCCCCTTGCCGTACCGTAGAATCACCAGCCCCTTCTCCTCGCCTGTTCCCTCCCAGTAGGCAAACTTTGGTGTGTTGTTCTTGACCAGAGGTGTCGCGGTAAGGCCGGTATACTCTACGGCGCCAGAACTCTCCACCTTCAGGCTGAGAAGCTCTCTGTTTAGAGCCATCAGATCCACCTCGCTAAAGGATTTGAAGAGCTTTTTTTCTTCGACCAGAAGATAAGAACCTGCCATGTCTCTTCGGTCCTTGACGCTCATCGAGAGACCATTCAATGCAAAACCCTCTCGTACTTTTCCTTCCGGATCGAAAAGGGCAGTCTCGTAGGTGGCGATCAGATTGCTCCACTCTTCGACAAACCTATCAAGTTGAGCGATCTCGTTCTCGTCGAGGCAGGCGACGTTCGGCAGGATCACCGTCTTGTATCGACCCAGCATATCCGCCTGCAGACCCCCATCGTGAACCACATCGAATTGAAGGTGGCTGTGCACCAGCGCCTCGTAGAAGCCTCGATATTCGAAGAGGGCCTTCTCCCGGCTTGCCTCCCTTCCATAGAAATCCGTGGTCTTTTGAGAGTAGTAGAGCATTATCTCGCCAATGGACTCCAGCTCCTCATAATACTCGAGATGATCCTTGAGGAAATGATAGGCTCCCTTGGCCGCCGCGAGGGCTTTGCGATCGTCCTACACGAAGGTCCCGCTCATGGCGAGCACCGGATTGCCCCGATGTGCAGCCACCTGAATGATATCGTAGGCGAGCTGCGGCGCCGACTGACCCGATCGGCGACTGGCAAAAACCTCCGAATAGGTGATACCGACAAAGAGGCTCTTGCCGAGGGTTCGGCTTATGCGAGACTCCTCCGCCCCGAGATAGATCCACTTGGGAAAGGGGCGGCCCAAGGCGTTGAAGGCTTCCGTTGTCAAAAGGTTGGGGATCAGCATGCCTTCGGCGCGCCATCCCGCTCGACAGAGCCACTCGGGCTCGTCGAAGGTGATGAACACGGGCAGCGCAACCGTGACGTCTGGATTCTTTCTGTGAACATAATCTCTCAGCCTAGTCGAATAGTCTTCAAAGGCTCGGTAGCGGTACCGGACGTATTCCCTCCACACCGGATCGTCCCAGTTCTCTTCGATAGGCAGAGCATGGCCAGTCGCATCCTGAAACGCCTGCTGACAATTCTCACAGTAACAGTCACGGTACCTGTAGGAGTTGTAGAAAAATCCATCCGGTTCGTATTGGTCCAGGATTTCGTAGAGCAGCTCGAAGTTGTGTTTCTGCCAGTGGGGCCCATTGAAGCATGTGGCAAGCATCTCCCACTCCCGAACCGGTTTTCCCTCCCTGTCATGGATAAACCAGTCAGGGTGCGACTCATACTGATCGTCGTACTGCTTGCTGATGTCCATCCGCAGGATGACTCCTATATCCCGCTTATGTGCCTCTTCGAGGACATCTCCGACAAAATCGCCTTCGAGAAATTCATTGATCCTCTGAAAGAACAACTTCGTCGGATACCAGGCTACGAGCCCTCCTCCATTGGCGAGAATGGCGTTGCCGCCGTACTCTTTGATCTCGTCGATGAGCTGCTTCGCAAGCGTAGCGCTCGGAATTGCCCGAGCATCGATCTTGCAAAGATTCTGCTGGAGCATCAGAAAAGGCTTCTGTTAAAAACCTCTGTTCAACACGAAACTCCTCCTCTTTGTTCGTCATTCCTTCTCGACAACGATCAGCGCATACTCTTTAAGGACAGGGACGGTGACAATCAACCGATCCTCCTTGCTCCGTTTGTCGAGCTCCTGCTTCTTGTCGTCCGGGGTACGGAGCGTCACCTTGGCTCCTCCCTTCCATTCGAGGTCGAGCTCGATCGGTCCCACAGTCGCCGGGGCATCCAGCGGAGCCGGTCCTGCGCCATTGACGAGGTGTACGGCGACTCCCCTGCTCCATCGTACCAGTATCGCCTCCACGCTCGATGGGGCGTTGGTTCGGAGCGGAGGGAGGGTCCCAGTTTCAGTCAGAGCACCCAAAAGGATCGCGTAGTCCTCGTGACCCAGCTCTGCAAACATCTGCCCCAGACCGCCGGCGAAATAGAGGATCGTGCCAACGCCGGCCTGGCACTGAACGAGAATCGGATCACCACTGGCCTGCAGCATTCCCAGGTTTTCCGGCGAAGCGGGATCGTCCGACTGCACACCGCGCATCCAGACCTGAATGCCCGGGCCGGCTTCGATCCTCCGATAGGGCTGCGTCAGCGCGACAGCCCCCAGATTGCTCAGAAGCTCGGAGCGCTGTGCTCCAGCTCCATCTGCGAAGAGGGCGTAGTTGACCCTGTTGATCTCGTTGGAAAAGCGAATGCCGCTCAGATTCGAAAAGGCCTCGGGCATAGGCTTGACCTTGACATCCGGAAAGGCAGCTGGGCTGTCCAGAAGAACCAGCCGCCCCCCGTTTCTGACATATTCGACGAGAGCCTGGATCTCACCCTGTTCGAGCCACACAGCGGTCGGAAGAACGACGCAGCGATACGCCTTTAGAGTCTCCTCCGAAAGCTGCTCATCATAGAGCAGAGAGAAAAGCACATGCCGGCTCTTCAGTGCATTGTAGAGCCCCATGAGCTCCTCCCGCAGAGATGGCAGAACCGAGCTCTCCAAAGCGAAGTTTTTTAGCAGTGCCCTCTCCGGCCAAATAAGCACGGTGTCGGTCAATAGTTCGGCCGAATCCAGCACCTCCCGCTGCCTCCGCATGACGCCGAAGACTTGTGCGATGACCGGAAGGGGGCGCCGGTCAAGAAGGTTTGCGGGCAGGCTGAACGTACAGAGCTTGAGCCCGGCTCCGTGAGCAATAGACTGGTAGGCATTGTAGGCGAACTCAGCCGAAGGCATGAGAGCCTGTGTGAGGTTCACGTCCCGCATGTTGAACTTGATGTTCACAATCGGCATTCTGTTCAGGGCGCGAACCTGATCCGCCGTGAGAGCCGGCCACCATCGCGAAGATCGTGTGGCCCCCATGCCCCCCGTTGTACGGAGGATTTGGCTGAAAGAATCTTTGAGAGCGGGAAGATGATATCCGCCGTGTCCACCCCAGTCGGTGCGTTCCGCTCCGGGCAGCTCGGCCATGAAGAATCCGCCGGGGTTGTGCGCTTGGATCACCCGATAGTATCCTGCCAGCTGACGAGCGTAGGCTTCGGCTCTCCACTTCAGAAACCGGTACCACTTATCGGGGTTCTTCCGCGGCTCCCCTGGTATGAGATCGCCGAAACTGGCCCGGCATGCTTCGCAGTGGCAGTAAAACGAGTGAAACCCTCCGGCGTTCAAGTGGAATCCGTCGACGCGGTATTTTTCGGATATCTCCTCGAGAACCTTGTGAGCGAAGGCCTCGTTCTGATACGCCGCAACGGGGCAGGTCGAACGGAGGGAGGCTTTGGGCCGGACATCGGGCTTGTCTTCGGCATCACGCATGAACCACTCCGGATGCTCGCTAAAGACATCATCCCGGGCTTTTGAAAAATCCACCCGGGCGATCACTTTGAGCCCGCGGCTCCGGGCCTCCTGGACAAACTCTCCCAGCAGATCTCTGTCGCCGATGGTCGGACTGACGTAGTGATAGGGAACCTCGCTGGGGTAAAAGGCAAAGATGCCCCCCGAGCTGAAGACAACGGCTTCTGCGTTGATAGCCAGGCTGTCTTCGACAAACCTCTTGACATCGAGGTCTCCCATCTCTGCCTCTCTCGTGTTGGGGTGGTATATTCTCAGGGGCCGCCCCTGCCACCATGGTTTGCTCATTTCGACTGCACCTCTGGTATAGAATTCGATTCTCCGCCATTATAACCACAGTCATCTGCAAAAGACCACCCTGTGGTCTTAGGCCACCCTGTGGTCTTAGACTACCCGATGGTCTTTTGTCTAAGCACCGAAGGTGCAAGGTTCAATGAAACTGCAGATAAAAAAGGAGTCATCGTGACAAAAATCGATTTTGCCGAGGTCATCGCCCTGGAGGTTCCCCTCCGCACCACCTTCTACATCTCCCAGATGCCCATCTCAAAGCGATGCACGCTTATCATCCGCATGGAAACCGTTGCGGGCATCGAAGGGCAGATCTATATCGGAGACGAACGGGAACATTATCTTGCCATCTGCGACTTTATAGAGAAAGAGATTTTCCCCAGAGTCATAGGCAGACGCCCCAGCGAGGTGACAGCCATCTGGGAGGAGATCTTCGCTATGACCGTGCAACAGACATTCCGCAGGGGCATTATCATACACGCCCTTGCTGCCGTGGATACAGCCCTGTGGGATCTTATCGGCCGGCAGGCCGGCAGGCCGGTGTTTCGACTGCTCGGGGC
>CAZLRN010000381.1:1566-4782 GCA_964561715.1 uncultured Spirochaetales bacterium | reverse complement strand
AATACAAAGCCTATCCAGGCGAAAGAGTGACCATCGATGGCGATGGTATCTCCCTTCCTGAATGGGAGATCGGTCTCGTTCATATCGAGGACGTCAGCTATATCCGAATAGTTGGTCTGAGAGTGATCAACGCAGGGCCTCACAAAAACAACTGCGGAATCTATGTCAATAATGCCAACCACATCGTTATCGAGAGAAACACCACGCACAATACCGCTTCTTCCGGAATCGGGGTGTGGAACAGTCGCGAGGTTATCATAGACGGCAACGAAGTTACGCTGGCGTGCAACGACGGAGAGCAGGAATGCATTACCGTAGCGGTTACGGAAGACTTCGAGATACGGAATAATCACGTTCACCACGGTGGGCCAGGCACAAACGGCGGCGAAGGGATTGATCTCAAGGATGGCTCCCACGACGGGAGCGTGTATGGAAATCTCATTCATCATTTGAGGGGCGAACGAACAGGCATCTATCTCGATGCATGGGATAAACACACATTCAATATAGAGGTGTTTCGAAATACCGTGCACGACTGCAGCGCCGGGATCTCAATAGCTTCTGAAAATGGAGGGCTCCTGGAGCGCATCAGGATCTACAACAACGTCCTTTTCAACGCCCATACCAATGGGCTCGAAATCGGCAACTGGGGAGAGGAAGGGATATCCCGGCATCCGATAAGGGATATCGAATTCGTCAACAACACCGTTTATCGCAATGGCACATCGGGATGGGGCGGAGGAATTCATATCGAAAATCCCGATACGAGAGAGGTTCTGATAAGAAACAACATCTTCAGCCAAAACCGGACAGCCCAGATATCGATCGAAGCAAAGCTCTCCTCCGGTACTCTGATAGTCGACAACAACCTGATTGACGGCTTTCGAGATTCTGAAGATGAGATTCGCGGGACACAATACGTCGAGGGAAATCCCCGCTTTGTCGGCGCCTCCGAGAGAGACTTCCACCTGAAAGAGGCCTCACCGGCTCTCGACACGGGTTCTCCACTTCAGGCGCCGAGGCATGACTTCGACGGAATCCCTCGCCCTCAAAGGAAAGGCTACGATATCGGGGCATTTGAGTTTAGAGACTGATCCGGGGCGAAACACATCAGTATCTCTTGGATCTCTTGGGATAGGCTTTAAATGGCGTCCGGGGTTCGAGGCTTATCCAATCCCCCGATTCGTCAAGGCAGGAGAGGGAGCGGATCAAATCGTAGGTCAGCCAATACCCAACTTGCGGATTGGGCGGGTAATCCCAAAGCCCGTGGGGGCCCCGCAATCCTGTTACGAACTCGATGATTTCGGCAATCCGAGCATCGCCTCTATCGGCCCCAATTCTGCCGCAAAGATCCAAAATCAGGGCCAGGTCGTATCGGGCGTAGTACGCGAGGAATCCGTGAGCCGGTTCGAATCCAATAGCCCGAGCCGCCTCGAATCCCAAGGTATGAGCCTCTTTGGTCTCTCGCCCCAGAAGTAGATCGAGGGCGCGTCTCGCCTCTTGGCCGGACCGACGGCTGGGATGCAAAGACAGAGAGACGAGAACCCCTGTGGTGTTGGAGCGGCAGCCCCACTTCGAGTGAGCCAGCCTCCTGTAGCCTCCCACACGGCCATATACCCCTCTCTCGCCCGCGGCTGCCCTTGCTCCCGCGATGCCTGTCGGCCAGGCGCCATCGGGAAGCCTCTG
Organism: uncultured Spirochaetales bacterium; assembly: GCA_964561715.1. GTDB lineage: Bacteria > Spirochaetota > Spirochaetia > SZUA-6 > CAZLRN01 > CAZLRN01. The sequence continues at coordinate 3,096 of CAZLRN010000381.1, read as the reverse complement.
GGCCAAAAGCCAATCATAGGCTTTTTCTGCTTTCGAATCTTTAGCAAAACCGCTGGCTGCCAGGCCCTGAAGCGGCAATGCGGTTTGTAGAGGGATCATCGAATACCCTCTATCCTCTTCCGAGCCTCCCACCTGAGGCATCTGCCAGGAACCATCCTCTCTCTGAATCCCAAAGAGATACTGAGCTCCTCTCTGAACAGCCGGATGATCAGGGCCAAAGCCCAGATACCCCAGCCGGCTCAACGCCAACGCCGTGTATCGAACAGCGGGAAGATGAGCCGTGCCGTCCAGCCGGGTCCAAGAACCGTTCGGCTCCTGATCTCTGACAAGCGATAAGAACAGGGGGTCCTCCTCCCGCAACCCCTCGAGCTCGATGACCTCGGGATCGCTCCCGTCTCTGTTCATGATGTTTCGAAGCACCAGATAACGTAAGCAGTAGGAGGAGTTTGCCAGAAGGAGGGCCATCCAGGTGTCAGCCAATTCTCATCGCCTCCCGCAGATAGGGCGCCGTGGGTGTTTCCTTCTGTGCCAGGCTTTCGGGGGTTCCCTCGGCGATGATTCTGCCTCCATCGGAGCCTCCGCCCGGACCGAGCTCCACAAGCCAGTCGCAGCACGCCAGAAAGTGGGGATGATGCTCGATGGCGACAACCGTGTGACCCCCCTCGACCAAATGGTCGAGAACTCGAACCAAGCCCGAAAGATCCTCCATGTGCTGTCCCACAGTCGGCTCATCCAAGATATAGAGGGTTTCGCCGCGATCCTTTCGACACAGCTCACTGATGATCTTCAATCGCTGGGCCTCTCCTCCGGAGAGGGCATGTCTGGACTGCCGGAGAACCAGGTATCCCAATCCAACGGCCTTGGCGACGGTGAGAACGCGATCAAGGGCTTCGATGTCGCTAAAGAGCTCATGCACCTCCGAAAGGGTTCTGTTAAAAAGCTCCGGAAGCGACACCCCCCTGAGACGGACGGCCCATGCCTCGGATGAAAATCCTGTTCCCTGGCACGTTTCGCACAGGTCATAAACGGGAGGCATGAATCCCATGTCCAGCCTCTGCGCTCCCCGCCCCTTGCAGGCGGTACAGGATCGCGAGAAGCTCTTCGATTCCATCCCGCTGGTTCTGGCCTCAGGACTGTCCGCATAGAGCTTCTGGAGGATCGGCGCGATCCCCAGATAATCTGCAGGATTACTCACATCGCTTCGCGCTTGATCGACAACGAGCGTTCTCGTCGGCGCATCAATGATACGATCGTATTCGCCCGGCTCGAGAGGTTCTCTGGCAACCGAGGTTGTGTGCTTTTTGGGTGCCAGAGCCCTCGCCATGGTGTCGACAAGAAGCGTGCTCTTACCCGATCCCGAGACACCGCATATTCCGACAAGAAGCCCCTTGGGGATCCGAACCTCGTCTCCCTTTAAGTTGTTGGCTTGAGCGCCCAAGATGCGGATCCATCCCTTCGGCTCCCGGCTTCCAGCTGACCCGTTGCTGGAGGTCCGAAGCGCATCGAGAGACTTTTTTCCCGCCAGCCAGC